>JAEZQS010000095.1 GCA_023412995.1 Pseudomonadota bacterium | reverse complement strand
CCGCCGGGGCGGGCGGAATCCCGATCCGGCGGTGGCGCCTCAATCGAAGCCGTCGGTGAAAATGGTTTCGCTCACCGTTCCTTCGAATGCCCCGATGTCGGGGGACGGCCCGACGTTGCGGGGATAACCCGTTCCTCGCTGGTCCGTCAGCGTGCCCTGGGTGTTGTTGCCGCCATCCAGCGCCGGACTGCTGGGGTACAGGCCGTGGGTCGCCGTCGGACCGCCATTCGCGGCGAGGGGCGCCAGGGCAGGGTCGATCAAGAGGATCGTCCCGGGGGGCGTCACCAGCGAGGACGGGAAGTAGATGAGGTTGTCGGTGCCGGTCAGTGTCGCCCCGTCGATTCCGCCGATGTCGTCCGGCTGCGGCCCCAGTTCGTCCCCCAGCACGTCGGTATGATTGTTGGAGATGAGGGTGCTGTTGAGTTGCAGGTTGTGGGTGGAGCGGATCGCCACGCCGGCGCCGTACTTGTTCGTGCCCAGCGTGTCGTTGAAGGCAATCGTCGAGTTCTCGATGCGCGCGTCGTTGCCGCGGATGTACACGCCGCCGGTGAAGAGGTTCGAAGCGTTTCCCGACACCGTGCTGTTCATGAGTTTCCACTCGCCGGTGACGCCGCCGAGGTTGAACATCAGGATGCCGCCTGTATTGCCTCCGGCATTGTGCGAGATGGTCGAGTTGGTGATGAAAACGTCGCCGGTCGCATACAGGCCACCGCCCACTGACGCGCTGTTGCCGGAAAAGGTGCTGTACTTGGCGAAGGTGCCACCGCCCGGTACGCCGTAGAAATTCCCGACCTGTGTACCGCCCCCCGTCGAGCGGCCGAGCGCATAGACGGCATTGTCCGCCACCTGGCTGTACGCGATGGTCAGGTCACCCGGCGTGTAGACACCGCCGCCCATGGCGTTGAAGCCGCTGGAATGCGCCGTGCTGCCGCTGATGATGCTGTTGACGACGGTGACGCTCGCCTGGCCATAGACGGCGCCGCCCTTGACTGCGTTGCTCACGCTCGAACTGCCGGCGTCGCAGTACTTGACCCAGGAATTGTTGATCGTCACCTCGCCGATCGAGGTGATGCAGCCGCCATCCGGATTTCCGAGGTCGCCGTCGGCGACGTACTTCTTGCCGTCGGCGATGCTGACGTCGTTGACCGACAGGTGGCCGGAGCCGAGGTGGTGGAGCGGCCGGAAATTCCCGCCCCCGCTGATCGTGAGCGCGAGCGCACCCGGACCCTGCAGCGTCAGGTCGGTGACGCCGGAGGCCACGTCGCCCGTGGTCAGCGTGATGGTGCTGCAGTCGAGGCCCGTCAGGTCGATGGTGTCGCCACTGACCGCGTCGAGCATGGCCTGGCGATAACTGCCGGGCCCCGAGTCGTTGCAGTTGGTGACCGGGATCGAAGCGGCCGGAACCGCCGGCAGCGGGCGCGCCTTCGTTTGCATGAAGGCGGCCAGTTCGCTCTGGCGCATGGCACTGCGTTGCGCATGGAGTGACGGCGCGAATGAGCCCCCGGCCGGCACCACGGCGGGCGTAGGGGGCATGGCAGCTTCCGAGCGTTCGGGCGCAAAGGCTCCGGATCCGACCGCCAGGGCAAGTGACAGGCAGGCCGGCAGCAGCCTTACCCGTGGATGGTGCGCATGCATCTTTCCTGTCCGTTTCATGATCATCCCCGTTGTCCTGGATCGAGCCGTCCAGGTCGGCTTGCGCATGTTCCATCTTCGGATCGGGCCAATCCGCCAACGGAACGGCATTCCGGGCGTGCATGGTTCCGCTTTGGAGTGTGACAGGCATCACGCGCTGGAAAGGCGGCTCGGCCGCCGGCGAATGGCGCGCGCGGAAAGCGCGTGCGGACACCGCATGGCCGATTCGATCGGCCGTGCTCGATGGTGCAGTGATTGCGAGGCTCGCGGCCCGGTTGCAGGGCCGGCATCGAAGGCTGGCCAGTCAGCGCACGGAGGAACCCATTGGCCGCGCCGGCCTCGGACCGGCGTCACGGGCGACTGAGGCCGGTCGGGCGGGGGAAGTACGACGTGCGCCGCCGGGACAGGGAACCGGTGAGGCCGATGTCCCTGCCGCGCGCCGTGTCGAGCACGCGGTCCGGAGGGCCTCGGCCGGGCAGCCGTACCGTCTGGATGCCGGGTGCCGGATTCCCGCGGTCAGAACAGCAGCGAGGACATCCGCCGCCGGTACGTCCCCACCAGCTCGGGGTCGTCGAGCATCGCGAACGCGGCGATCAGCCGCTTCTTCGCCTGCCCGTCGTTCCAGTCGCGGTCGGCCTGCAGCACGCCGAGGAACTGTTCGAGGCCCGCGGCTGCATCGCCGCCGATCAGCAGGCGCACGCCGAGCAGGTCGCGCGCCTCGAGGTCGCCCGGGTCGCGGTCGATGCGCGACTGCAGTTCCGCCGCTGGCGGCGCATCCTTCAGCGACCGGGCGAATTCGAGCTGGCCGCGCAGCCGCCGCGCGCGATCGTCGGCCGCCAGGTTGGCCGGCAGTGCGTCGAGCTCCGCTTCCGCGGCGGCGGCATTGCCGGCCTGCATCTGCGCGACGGCGAGGTCGAGCTTGAGTTCCATGCGGTCGGGATTGGCCGCGATTTCCTGCTGCACGCGGGCGATCGCCTGCTCGGGCGTCTCCTGCCGCTCCGGCACCGCAGGCGCCGCTGCGGCGTCGGCCTCGACCGGTTGCACGTGGCGGGCGAGGAACTCGCGGATGCCCGATTCGGGCAACGCGCCGGTGAAGGCATCGACCAGCTGGCCTTCGCGGATCAGCACCACCGTGGGGATGCTGCGCACGCCGAAGGAGGCGGCCAGCGCCTGCTCGGCGTCGCAATCGACCTTGGCCAGGCGGATTGCCCCGCCGTACTCGTCGACGATCTTCTCCAGCAGGGGGCCGAGCGTCTTGCATGGCCCGCACCACGGCGCCCACAGGTCGACCAGCACCGGCTGCTCGAAGGAGGCATTGATGACCTCGGCCTCGAAATTCGCGGCGGTGGCATCGAACACGTGCGGCGAGGGAGGAAGGGCGGACATGGCGGGCTCCGTGGTCGGGTCAGCAGCAGATTGTGGCAGTCGGCGCGATCCCAAGTCAGCGGCAGGGTCGCACCCGGGACGCTCACCGCGACGGTGGGGCTGCGTCCGGTGCAGCCCGCTGCAGCCGGCGCATCAGCGAGAGCGCATCGAATGGCGCGCGCACCTTCATGTCGTTGTCGAAATAGCAGTACACGTCGCGCGCGGCGCGTCGTGCCGGCGCGTGCGTGGACGCGTGCACGGCGTCTTCGGGTTCGCCGCCGTCCCGCCAGGCGCGGATGCGCGCCGCCCAGCGGTCCAGCGCACGCCGGGTATAGCCGCTGGCGTAGAGCTCGCGGTCGCCGTGCAGGCGCAGGTAGAGGAACGGCGCCGTGACGTCCTCCAGGTAGGGCCAGCGCCCCGCCGTGTCGGCCACCACCAGCGCGATGCCATGGCGGCGCAGGAGGTCGATGAAGGCTTCGTCGCGGAAGCTGTCGTGGCGGACTTCGAAGGCATGGCGCAGCGGGCGCGGGTGCACCGGCGCCAGGTCGGACGGATGGCGCACCCGTTGGTCGTGTTCGCGCGCCAGCGCCAGCGCCGCGGGCGTGTCGCCTGGCAGGAAGTCGATGAATTCCGCCAGCCGGCCGGCATCGAATCGCAGCGTGGGCGGGAACTGCCACAGGAAGGGGCCCAGCTTGCCGCCCAGTTCCAGCACGCCGGACGCGAGGAAGTTCGCCATCGCCTGGCGCACGTTGCGCAGCCGCTGCAGGTGGGTGATGTAGCGCGGCCCCTTGATCGCGAACACGAAGTCGTCCGGTACCTGGGCGCACCAGTCGCGGTAGCTCTGCGCACGCTGCAGCGAATAGAACGAGCCGTTCAGTTCGATGCTGTCGAAGCGGCGCGAGGCGTACTCCAGCTCGCGCCGCTGCGCCAGTTCCTGCGGGTAGAACACGCCGCGCCACGGCGCATAGCGCCAGCCGGAAATGCCGATGCGCACGGTGCCCGCGGAGGCAGCCTCCCGCCCGCGTCGCGTCGTGGCCTTCGCATGCATGGCGCCAGCCTGCGCAGCCCGGGGCCAACGGCGCATGAAGCACGCGCGAAGGGCGAGGGCGACGCGCAAGGCAAAAGCGGTAGATCAGGAGCCTTCAACACCGAGCACACCGAGCACACAGAGAGAGCAATTGAGAGAATTGACCACGGTGATGCAGCCCGGGCCTGGACCGATCGGCATGACCGATCGCGAACTGGTTGAGGGCCGACAGCCGGATACGTCGACTGGCAGCCTTGGCTTTGATCCCTTTTTCCCTCTCCGTGAGCCAGGTGGGCTCGATGTTCCGGTGCGTCGCCTTGCTCTCTTCGTGTGCTTCGTGTGCTTCCTGTCCTTCGTGGTTCAAGCTTGCGCCCGGCACGTGCCCGCGCCAGCAGTGCAGCGCCAGGGCGCGCGTCAGCCGAAGCGCAGTTTCAGCGCGAGGATCGCGCCCGACAGCGCCAGGGTGATGGCATTGGCGACGACGATGGGCCAGGCCTGCAGCATCCAGCCGTAGGCCAGCCAGAACGCGATGCCGAGGGTGAACACGGCGTACATCAGCAGCGAGATGCCGCGCGTGTTGCGGGTGCGCAGGGCGCGCACCGCCTGTGGCACGAACGAGACGGTGGTCAGCGTCGCGGCGATGCTGCCGAGCCACTCCGCGTTCATTCGACCGCGCGGCCGTCCTGGCGGACGACGACGCCGTCCTTCATCACGAACCCGACCTGCTGCATCAGGGCGATGTCCTCCAGCGGATTGCCGGGCACGGCGACGATGTCGGCCAGCTTGCCCGCCTCGACGCTGCCGAGGTCGGCCGACTTGCGCAGCAGCTCCGCCGCATGCGTGGTCGCGGCCTGCAGCGCATAGGCCGGCGGCATCCCCGCTTCGACCATGTACACGAATTCCTTCGCGTTCTGCCCGTGCGGATAGACCGCGGCATCGGTGCCGAAGGCGATCTTCACGCCGGCCTTGTAGGCGCGCCCGGCCGTGGCCTGGATCAACGGGCCCACCTGCTTCGCCTTGGCGGCGACCTGCGCCGGGTAGTAACCGGGCACGTCCGCCTTTTCCTGGGTGTACTTGCCGGCAATGATGGTCGGCACGTACCAGGTCCCGTGCTCCTTCATCAGGCGCATGTCGGCCTCGTCCATGAAGGTGCCGTGCTCGATCGAATCGACGCCCCCCAGCACCGCGCGGCGGATGGCCTCGGCGCCATGGGCGTGGGCGGCGACGCTGAACCCGTAATCGTGGGCGGCTGCCACCACCGCCTCGATCTCGGCCACGGTCATCTGCGCGTTGTCGACGCTGGCGCTCTCGTCCAGCACGCCGCCCGAGGGCATGATCTTGATCGCGTCGGCGCCGTCCTTGTAGTGCTGGCGCACCGCCTTCCAGGCCTCGTCGGGGCCATTGATGATGCCCGTCCGCGGACCCGGGTCGCCGGCGAGGTCGCGGCGATACCCGTCGGTGCCGTCCGCGTGCCCGCCGGTGGTGCCGATGGCCTGGCCGGCGGTGAAGATCCTCGGGCCGGGCACCACGCCGGCATCGATGGCATTGCGCAGCGCGATCGATTCGCCATCGACGTCGCCCAGGTTGCGCACCGTGGTGAAGCCGGCCTGCAGCGTGCGCCGGGCGTAGACGGTGGCGCGGATGGCGTAGTCGGCGATGTTCCAGCGGAACTGGTCGGTGAAGCCGGTGGGGCTTGTTTCGCCCGTCAGGTGGGTGTGCGAATCGATCAGGCCGGGCAGGCAGGTGGCCGTGCCAAGCTCCACCGCCCGGGCGCCCGCCACGTCCCGGCGGCCGGCGCGCACCTCGCGGATGCGCTGGCCTTCCACCACGATGGTGGTCTCGCCCAGCAGCCGCCCGGCCACCGCGTCGAACAGGTGCCGGCAGTGCAGCGCCAGCGGCATGGCCGTGGCGGATGAATCGATCGGCTCGGCGGCCCGCACGCCGGGCGTGATCGACAACGCAAGGACCGCCGCTGCGGCGGCTCGATGGCAATGCTGCATGGGACTCCCCGCGGTTGCGCAACCGGCGCATCTTATCCCCGTGCACCCGCGGCCGTGTCCCTGTTGATGCGGTCCGGGGCAGGCCGGAAGCCCCGATCCGCGCGCCCGCTCGCCCGGTCCGGGGCGGAGGGCGACGGCGCGGGTTGGCGCCGATGTTGCGCTGCGATAGGCTGCAGCGTTCGCAGCCGGCCATACCCGCGGTGCCGTTGCTGCCGCCGTCGCGGCAGGTGTCACGGCACTGCCTCGTCCACGCCCACCGCGCGGAGCACGCCCCAGCCCATGCAAGAAGCCTACGATCCGCAAGCCATCGAGGACGCCGCCCAGGCGTACTGGAACCAGACCCGCGCCTTCGTCGCGCGCGAGGATTCGCCACGGCCGAAGTTCTACTGCCTGTCGATGCTGCCCTATCCGAGCGGCGCGCTGCACATGGGCCACGTGCGCAACTACACGATCGGCGACGTCATCAGCCGCTACCAGCGCATGAACGGGCGCAACGTGCTGCAGCCGATGGGGTGGGACGCGTTCGGCCTGCCGTCGGAGAACGCCGCCATCCGCAACCACACCGCGCCGGCGAAGTGGACCTACGCCAACATCGAGCACATGCGCGCGCAGCTCAAGGCGATGGGCTACGCGATCGACTGGTCGCGCGAGTTCGCCACCTGTCGCCCCGACTACTACGTCCACGAGCAGCGCCTGTTCGTGCGCCTTTTCCGCAAGGGGCTCGCCTACCGCCGCCAGGCGGTGGTCAACTGGGACCCGGTGGACCAGACCGTGCTCGCCAACGAGCAGGTCATCGATGGCCGCGGCTGGCGCACCGGCGCGGTGGTGGAAAAGCGCGAGATCCCGCAGTGGTTCCTGCGCATCACCGACTACGCCGACGAACTGCTGCGCGGCCTCGACGCGCTGCCGGGCTGGCCCGAGTCGGTCAAGACCATGCAGCGCAACTGGATCGGCCGCTCGGAAGGGCTGGAGATCGCCTTCGACGTCGCGGGGCACGCGCCGCTGACCATCTTCACCACGCGCCCCGACACCCTGATGGGGGCCACCTACCTCGCCATCGCGCCCGAGCACCCGCTCGCGCGCGAGGTCGCGCTGGAAAAACCGCTCGTTGCCGCGTTCGTCGAGGAATGCCGCCATGGCGGCACCGCCCAGGCCGACATCGAGACGGCGGAGAAGAAGGGCATCGACACCGGCCTCAGTGCGATCCATCCGGTCACCGGCGAGAAGCTGCCGGTGTGGATCGCCAACTTCGTGCTGATGGGTTACGGCACCGGCGCGGTCATGGCGGTGCCGGCGCACGACCAGCGCGACTGGGAGTTCGCCACCCGCTACGACCTGCTGATCCGGATGGTCGTGGTCAGCGACCCGGTGCGCGACGCCATCCGCGAACTGGGCCGCGACGCCGCCACCAACTCCGATGCGATGAGCGCGGCGCTTGGCGAGACGCGCGCGATCGACGTCTACGAGGAAGGCGCCGCACTGGACGTGGTGGCCGAGTTCGAGCGCGGCATCATCGAGAACGGCGCCTGGACCGGTTACGGCACGCTGGTGAACTCGGGCGAGTACGACGGCCTCGACTACCGCGGCGCGTTCGATGCGCTGGCCGCGCGCTTCGAGCGCGAGGGCAGGGGAAGCCGCCGCGTGAACTACCGCCTGCGCGACTGGGGCGTGTCGCGCCAGCGCTACTGGGGCTGCCCGATACCGATCATCCATTGCGCCGCCTGCGGCGCGGTGCCGGTGCCCGAGGACCAGCTGCCGGTGCTGCTGCCCGAGGATGTCGCCTTCACCGGCGTCGCCTCGCCGCTGAAGGCCGACCCGGCGTGGCGCCGGACCACCTGTCCCGCGTGCGGTGGCCCGGCGGAGCGCGAAACCGACACCTTCGATACCTTCATGGAATCGAGCTGGTACTACGCGCGCTACACCTCGCCGGGTGCCACCGGCATGGTGGACGGGCGGGCCAACTACTGGCTGCCGGTGGACCAGTACATCGGCGGCATCGAGCACGCGATCCTGC
>JAEZQS010000071.1 GCA_023412995.1 Pseudomonadota bacterium | reverse complement strand
CGGCGGGGCGGTGCACGGGCGCCTGCCGGTGCGCGGGCGCCCGCCCCATGGCATAATCCGCGGCCTTTTTCATGCAGGTCGGCCGCCCCGCCGCCCTGCCGCTTCCCTTCCGGAGCCTCCATGGATTTCTTCATCTCCGCTGCCCACGCGCAGGCCGCCGCGCCTGCCGCCGCGCCCAATCCGCTGATGTCCTTCCTGCCGCTGGTCATCCTGTTCGGCATCTTCTATTTCATGCTGATCCGGCCGCAGATGAAGCGCGCGAAGGAACAGCGTGCGATGATCGCCGCCCTCGCCCGGGGGGACGAGGTGCTGACCAATGGCGGCGTGCTCGGTCGCATCGAGGACATCGCCGAGCAGTACGTCACGCTCGAGATTGCCGAGGGCGTGAAGGTCAGGCTGCAGAAGCAGGCCATCTCCGCGGTCCTGCCGAAGGGGACGCTCAAGGCGTCATGAACCATGTCCGCCGGCCCCGGTCAGACCGGTTGCCGGCATGAGGCGGGGCCGGCCGGCGCCGCCTCCCGCCGAACCGCCGTGCCGCACCGGATCCCAGAATGAATGATTTTCCCCGCTGGAAGTATGTGATCGTCGTCGTGGCGCTGTTCCTCGGCGTCCTCTATGGCCTGCCCAACCTGTTCGTGCAGCAGCCTGCCGTGCAGATCACCGCCAACCGCGGTGCGACGGTCGACGCCGCGCTGAAGGAGCGCGTGCAGGGAGAACTGGAGAAGGCGAAGATCGGGTTCGACGAGATCGAACTCAACGACGACAACCTGCTGGTCCGGTTGCCGGTCGGCGAGGCCGAGGCGCAGGCGCGGGCGCAGGAAGTGCTGCGCACCTCGCTGGGCGACCAGTACGTGGTGGCGCTCAATCTCGCCTCCACCGTCCCCGGCTGGATGCTGGCCATCGGCGCGCGCGAAATGCCCAAGGGCCTGGACCTGCAGGGTGGCGTGCACTTCCTGATGGAAGTGGATTCGCAGGACGTGCTCGAAAAGCAGCTGCAGCGTTACGCCGACGACATCCGCGCGCTGCTGCGCGACGAGGACGTGCGCTACCAGTCGGTCGGCCGCGGCCCGAACGGCATCGTGGTGCAGCTGCGCAACGCGGACGATCGCGACAAGGCCTCCGGCGCCATCCTGTCGAAAGTACCGGACGTCGACGTCTCCAACGGCCAGCGCGTCGGCGATTCCTACACGCTGGACGTGCGCGTCAAGCCGCAGAAACTCACCGAGATCGCGCAGAACACCATCCGCCAGAACGTCGCCACGCTCAGCAACCGCATCAACGCACTCGGCGTGGCGGAGCCCCTGATCCAGCAGCAGGGCCAGTCGCGGATCGCGGTGGAACTCCCCGGTGTGCAGGACACGGCCGAAGCCAAGAAGATCCTCGGCGCGACCGCCACCCTCGAGTACCACGCGGTGGACGAGAGCGGCAACGCGTTCGAAGCCGCCAAGACCGGGCGCGTGCCGCCGGACGACAAGCTCTATTACCGGCGCGACCGCGGTCCCGACGGGCAGCGCATCCCGATCCTGCTGAAGAAGAAGATCATCGTCAGCGGCGACGAGATGGTCGACGCCTCCAGCGCGCCGGACCCGCAGAGCGGCACCCCGTCGGTGTCGGTCACCCTCAACGCCGCAGGCGGGCGCAAGATGCTGGACTTCACGACCCAGAGCGTCGGCAAGCCGATGGCGGTGGTCTACAAGGAAAGCACGCCCGAGATCAAGATGGTCGACGGCAAGGAAGTGCGCAGCACCAAGACCACCGAGGAAGTGATCAGCGTCGCCACCATCCGCGGCGTCTTCTCCAACCGCTTCCAGACCACCGGCCTCGGCAGCAACAAGGAAGCCTCCGATCTCGCCCTGATGTTGCGCGCCGGTTCGCTGGCCGCGCCCATCGTCATCGTCGAGGAGCGCGTGATCGGCCCGAGCCTCGGCAAGGACAACATCACCAAGGGCGTCAGCGCGGTGCTGCTGGGCCTCGCCGCGGTGCTCGTCTTCATGGCCTTCTACTACTGGCTGTTCGGCCTCATCGCCGACGTCGCCCTGTTCTTCAACCTGGTCATGCTGCTGGCGGTGATGAGCGCGATCGGCGTCACGCTCACCATGCCCGGCATCGCCGGCATCGTGCTCACCCTCGGCATGGCGATCGACGCCAACGTGCTGATCTGCGAGCGCATCCGCGAGGAGCTGCGCAACGGATCGACGCCGCTGGCGTCGATCCGGGCCGGCTACGACAAGGCATGGGCGACCATCCTCGACGCCAACGTCACCCACCTGCTGGCGGCGCTCGCGCTGATGACGCTTGGTTCGGGCGCGATCCGCGGCTTCGGCGTCACCCTCTTCATCGGCATCCTGACCTCGATGTTCACCTCGGTCACGGTCACCCATGCCATTACCAACGTCGTCCACGGCCGCCGCAAGCTGAAGGGCTTGTCGATCGGCAGCGGCTACTCGCGCGCGGCTGCCCGCGCCTGACCCGGACCTGCCCATGGAACTGTTCAACCCGCACAGCAACATCGACTTCCTCGGCGCGCGCAAGGTCAGCATCGCGATCTCGATCGTGCTGATGCTGCTTTCGATCGGCGTGATCGCGACGCGCGGCCTCAACTACGCACTGGACTTCACCGGCGGCGTGCTGGTGGAGGCGCAGTACGGGGAACCGGTCGGCGTCGACCAGGTGCGCGAGGCGCTGGAGGCCGGCGGCTTCCACAACGCGCAGGTGCAGAGCCTCGGCGGTACCCGCGACGTTTCCATCCGCCTGCAGCCGGAAGCGGACCAGAAGAACGCCGACGAGGTGGCCTCGGACGTGCTCGAGGCGCTGAAGGCGCAGCGTGCCGACGCCACCCTCAAGCGGCACGACTTCGTCGGCCCGCAGGTCGGGCAGGAACTCAAGAGCGACGGCATCGTCGCGGCGGTGTTCGTGATGCTCGGCATCATGATCTACATCGGCATCCGCTTCGAGAAGCGCTTCGCCATCGCGGCGATCGCGAGCGAAATCCACGACACCATCCTGACGGTGGGCTTCTTCGCCCTCACCGGGCTCGAGTTCGACCTCACCGTGCTCGCCTCGCTGCTGGCGGTCATCGGCTACTCGATCAACGACAAGGTGGTGGTGTTCGACCGCGTGCGCGAACTGTTCCGGCTGACGCGCAAGGCCGAGCCCTACGTCATTCTCAATCGCGCAATCAACCAGACCCTGTCGCGCACGATCATGACCTCGCTGACCACGGCGCTGGCGATGTTCGCGCTGTACTTCTTCGGCGGTCCGGCCGTGCACGGCTTCGCCATGACCATGCTGGTCGGCATCGTCATCGGCACGCTGTCCTCGATCTTCTTCGCCAACCCGATCCTGTACTGGCTCGGCGTCTCGAAGACGGACCTGATGCCGGTGACGCGCGAGAACCCGGAGCTCGCGCGCCGGCCCTGAAGGCGAGGGGCAAGCGGCGGGGGCGGACCGCGCGCGGCGCAGAGCTTCAGTACTGCCGCGGTATCCAGAGGTCGGGGTCGGCCAGCTTTTCCTTCCCCGGCTTGCCACCCAGCTTCGGCAACTTCAGCGGCTTGCGCGGGGGCGAGCGTTCCGGCAGGCGCGCCAGCAGGTGGGCGATGAGGTCGAGCCTGCCGCGCTTCTGGTCGTTGAAGTCGGCGACGAACCAGGGCGCCCATTCGGCGTGGGTGGCCGCGATCATCGCGTCGCGCGCGACGCCGTATTCGGCATAGCGGCGGCGGGCCTCGAGGTCCACCGGTGAAATCTTCCAGCGCTTGAGCGGATCGGTCGCGCGTTCGGCAAACCGCTCTTCCTGCTGTTCCTGGTCTACCGCCAGCCAGTACTTCAGCAGCACCAGGCCGTCGCGCGTGACCAGCCGCTCGAATTCCGGACAGTCGAGCAGGAACTGGCGGTACTCGGCTTCGCTGCAGAAGCCCATCACGTGCTCGACGCCGGCGCGGTTGTACCAACTGCGGTCGAACAGCACCATTTCGCCAGCCGCCGGCAGGTGCGCCACGTAGCGCTGGAAATACCACTGCGTGGCTTCGCGCCCGTCGGGCCGGGGAAGCGCCACGGTGCGCAGGTGGCGCGAGTTGAGCCGTTCGCTGATGGCCTTGATGACGCCGCCCTTGCCGGCGGCATCGCGCCCCTCGAACAGCACCACCACGCGCCGGCCGTTTTCCACGATCCACCGCTGCAGGGCGACGAGGTCCTCCTGCAGGTCTTCCAGCGCGTGGGCGTAGGCCTTCTTCTTCACGGATGCGGCGCGCGAACGGTCAGCGTTCGCCCAGCCGCGGCAGCAGTCCGACGAGGTTGCACGGCTTCGTGCGTGCGTCGAACTGGCTGGACAGCAGGCGCTCCCACGCGAGGCGGCAGGCCGAGGTCGATCCGGGCAGGCAGAAGACGAAGGTCCCTCCGGCAAGGCCGCCGAAGGCGCGCGACTGCATGGTCGCGGCGCCGATCTCGGCAAAACTCAGCTGCCGGAACATCTCGCCGAACCCGGGCATCGGCTTGTCCAGCAGCGGCATCACGGCTTCGGGCGTCGAGTCCCGTCCGGTGAATCCGGTGCCGCCCGTGACGAGTACGCCGTGGACGTGCCCGCTTGCGATCCATCCCGCCACCTTCGCGCGGATCGCGCCGCGGTCGTCGCGCAGGATGCAGCGCTCGTGCAGCCGGTGCCCGGCCTGGCCGAGGGACAGCACGAGGTAGTCGCCGGAGCTGTCGTTCTCCGGCGTGCGCGTGTCCGACACGGTCAGGACGCAGAGATCGAGCGGCACGAAGCGGTCGGCAGCGGTCATGCCATCCATCCTAGCGTGCAGCGGAGCGCACGGGCGGCACCGGTGTTGCGCCGTTGCATGCCATTCACGGGAAGGGCGGCGCGGCCGGTGGCAGCCCGGCGCGATGGCGCTGCGCGGCATGCTGCAGCAGGCTGGCGAAATCGCGTGCGAAAGCCGCCATGTCGAACACGCCGCTGTCGCTGCGACGTGCAGCGAGGCGCGCGCGCAGGTCGGCGAGTGCGGCCCGGTCGCGGCCCAGGCGCACCGCGGACGCCACGAACGCGCCGTCGTCGGCCAGGTTGAGCTCGTGCAGCCCGAGGTGGTGGTTGATGCTGGCCGCGACGCGCGATGCGAACGTCCGCCCCGGCACGGTCAACACCGGGCACCCGGCCCAGGTCGCGTCGGACGCCGTCGTGTGCGCGCCATAGGGTGCGCTGTCGAGGAACAGGTCGGCGTGGCGGTACCGCGCAAGGTACTCCGCGTGCGGAAGCTTGGGCATGAACACCAGCCGTGCCGGGTCGAGGCCACGTTGCGCGGCTTCCGCGCGCAGGCGCCCGTCGGCCTCCTCGGTGCCTGCCAGCAGCCACAGCACCGAGCCGGGGACGCCACGGAGCACCGCCAGCATGCGCGCGAAGGTCGCGGGATTGATCTTGTAGCGGTTGTTGAAGCAGGCATACACCATGCCTTGCGCGGGCAGACCGCAGGCTTCGCGGGGTGGCGGGCTGCCCACGTCGCGCGTGGGGTCCGATGGCTGGAAGCAGCGCGGCAGCCACAGCACGGTTTCCGAGAACGCCGGTCGCAGCCACTCCGGCAGGACCACGTCATCGGCAATGACATAATCGAGCCAGGGCGCGCCGGAAGTGCCGGGGTAGGCCAGCCAGCCGACCTGCACCGGCGCGGGCCGCAGCGCAAGCGCCTCGGCGGAACTGCCGCCGCCATAGCCGCGCAGGTCCACCAGCACCTCGATGCGTTGGGCGTGGATACGCTCGGCCAGCGCGGCTGGCGCCAGTCCGTCGGCGGCATGCCAGGCGGACGCGGCCTGCAGCCTGCGGGCAATGGGACTGCCGTCGTCGGGCGCGGTGGCGAAAAGGTGCGCATCGACCTGCCGCTCCGCGTGCAGCGCCTCGAACAGGGCGACGGTGAGCAAGCCGGTCGGATGGCTGCCGAACCCGTTCGACACGAACCCTGCGCGCAGGGGCGCAGCGGCATCCACCGGTCGCGCGCCGCGCGGCAGCCGCGCCCGCAGGGGCGCCGCCTTCGCCTCGATGGTTGCGGCAAACGTGCGCGCGCACTGCAGCTGTTCCTCCGCCGAAGCAGGTTCGGCCAGGAAGGCGAATGGCGCGATGCCTTCGCCGCCGGCGGCTACCCGTGCCCGCAGCCGCGCCGACAGTGCCTCGAGGTCCTGCCAGTCGCACAGCTGCCGGCGCAGGAACACGAGTTGGCCGAGCGCGTGGTCCGCAGCGGGATCGAGCGCCAGCGCACGCGCATGGGCTACCGCCGCCAGCGGCAGCTGGCGCCGTTCTTCCGCCATCAGTCCCTGCTGGTAGGGAAACCGTGCATCCTCCGGCGCCGCGCGCGCGCCTTCCTCGTAGGCTGCCGCGGCATCGGCATGGCGGCCCTGCGCCGCCAGCGCGTGCCCGAGCAGCAGCAGGCCTTCGGGATGGCCGGGCGCCAGCGCCAGCACGTGGCGCGCCAGGCGCTCCGCTTCGGGCGCCGCGCCCAGCGCCAGTTGGATCCCCGCGCGGTAGAGCCAGGCGGGCAGGTAGCCGGGTGCCGCTGCGCTCGCGCGGACGTAGGCCTGGCGCGCGCCGGCGAGATCGCCGACCGCGCGGCGCGCGTTGCCGAGCCCCGCGAGGACGGCCGGATGGCCTGGCGCGAGTTGTTCCGCCTGCTGCAATGCCGTCACCGCGCCGTGGGCGTCGCCGCTTGCCAGCAGCACGCTGCCGAGGTTGCACAGGATCTCGATCGAGCGCGGCGCCAGCTGGCGCGCCTGCAGCAGCGCCGCGCGGGCCGCATCGACCTGGCCGGCCTGCAGCAGGGCGATCGCGTGCAGGCGCGCCGGTTCCGCCTCTCCCGGGTAGCGTCGGCGCAGGTCGTGCGCTGCCGCGGCCGCTTGTTCCGGGCGCCCCTGTTCGATGGCATCGGCAATGGGGTCCAGCAGGCGCGGGTGGAAGGCAGCGGGCGTGGTCATCCGGCCACGCTAGCGCGGATCGCTTGCAGCGCGCCAGCCTGCGAGGGCCGGACCCGCGGCAGCGGCCGTGGACGAATCCACAAGCCGGCAATACACTCGGGCGGGGCCCGCTCCATCCCTCCGGATCGCACATCGCGCAGCGCGCGCCGTCGCGGCGCCGGATTCACCGGAGTGCGTCCGCGTCCAGGCGCTTGCGCCGGATGGCTCCCTTCGCCGCTGCCGTCGATCCCGCCATGCCACAGTCCCGCTTCCTCCTTGCCGCCCGCCTGGCCCTGTTCCTGCTGGCGGCGCTGCCATTCGCAGCCAGCGCCGGCAGTGACTGGCTCGCCATTTCCGGCCAGCTGGCGCCTGCCGGCTCGGTGGATTTCACGCCGCACGGGACGCAGCCGGGCCTGTTCCTGGACCTGCAGGCGCCGGACCAGTGCGCCAGCTGCCATTCCAACAACACCGATCCGGCGGCGCTCGCGTACCGGCCGTATTCCACCTGGGCCGGCAGCATGATGGCCAATGCCACGCGCGACCCGTTGTTCTGGGCGGCGCTCGACGTGGCCAACAAGGATGCGCCCGGTGCCGGCGACTTCTGCCTGCGCTGCCACACACCGCGTGGCTGGCTCGACGGGCGGGTGGTGAAGGAAGGCTTCAACCCCTTGCCGCCACCGGGCACGCTGGAAGCCGGGGCAGCGGGTTGCCTGCTGCAGGGTGCCTACGATTCGCCCGACGACATCAACAGCGATTTCAGCGGACTGACCTGCCATTTCTGCCATCGCCTGTTGCCGGAAGGACCGAACGGCGAACCGGGCTACACCGAAAACGGCAACTTCTGGATCGACGACCAGCCGTGCGGCGACGCCGGCGAGCCATGCCGCCACGGCCCCTACGATTACACCGATGGCGCCCCCGAACCGCCGCACCCGTGGGTGTATTCGCAGTACCACACCGAAAGCGCGATCTGCGGCAACTGCCACAACGTCACCTCGCCGGATACGAGCGAAGGCACCTTCCGCACGCTCAAGCTGGCGGACGGCACCGATACCGGCCTCGCCTTCCCGATCGAGCGGACATTCGCCGAGTGGCAGCAAAGCCAGTTCGCCCAGGCGCCGGAGACTTCCTGCCAATCCTGCCACATGCCGCAGGCGGAAGACCCCAATGCCAGCGCCTGCACGTTCAACCAGAACCGTTACGGCAACCTGCCAGTGCACGCCTTCGTAGGCGGCAACACCTGGATCCCGGCCATCCTCGATGGGCAGTACGCCGAGGGCATGGAGCAGGGCGGCCCCGAGCGCAGCGCCTCCTTCCAGCAGACCATCCAGTGGGCACGTGAGCTGCTCGGCACCGCCGCCGACGTGGAAACGACCATCCAGTCGTGGACCCCGCCGGGAAGCGGGGCCGGCACGCTGGTGCTGCGCGTGAAGGTGACCAACAACAGCGGACACAAGCTGCCCAGCGGCTACGGCGAAGGCCGCCGCATGTGGCTCAACCTGCAGGTGAGGGATGCCAGCGGCGCGCTCGTGTTCGAGAGCGGGGCGTACGATCCGTCGAGTGGCATCCTGTCGCACGATCCGCAGGCGCGCGTCTACGAGGTGCTGCAGGGCATCTTCAACCACAACGGGACGGGCAGCTGCGACGTGTCCGATGCGGCAGGCAACGCCATGTTCCATTTCGTCCTGAACGACTGCATCGCCAAGGACAACCGCATCCCGCCACTGGGATTCCGCCCGGCCACCGCGGCCGATCCGAATGGCTACGAGCTGCGCCCGGTAGGGGGCGATTATCCGGAAACCTCGCCGGGCTCCGGCGTGCTGGTCAATTTCGACACGGCCAGCTACAGCATTCCCGTCCCGGTTGGAACCGTCGGGCCGCTGACGGCGACCGCGCGCCTCTACTACCAGACCGCGAGCAGGGAATACATCGAGTTCCTGCGCGACGAGGCGGTTGCCAACGGCACCGAGGGCGAGAACCTGATGTGCTCGGGCGCGCCGGACCGGCCGTTCACGGTCGGCCCGCAGGAGCGCACCCGCGGACAATACATGTACGACCTGTGGAACGAGCCGACGCCGGAAGACCGCCTGCTGGGTGACGGTTTCGACGGCGAGATCCTGCCGACCGGATATGGCAAGTCGCCGCCCGAGCTGATCGGCACGGCATCGGCCAGCACGCCCTGAGGTCGGGGTTGCGCGTCCCGCGCCGCGTCCGCCTCTCCTGGCGCCTGCCGCGATGATGCACGTGCAGCATGCCGGGTCGCCGCCGGCGTGCTAGATTCGTCGATTGCGACGAGCCGATGAGCCCGCTGCCGGCGTGCCATGGTGCCGCCGGACCGGCTTTCGACCTGCGACGCTGACCGTGTGACAGGGACCTTTGCCGCGAGGGATGCGGACGCGGTGAATCACCGGCGCGCACGTCGTGCCTCCCTGGAACGGCCGCTGCGGCCTGCAAACCATCATGATCGGGGTTTACCTATGAAGAAGTTGACGCTGGTTCTCGGTATCGCGTGGGCGTGTGCCGGAAGTGCGTACGCGGGCGTGATCGACTCGGCCAACCACGCGCAGGCCGCGAGCGCGGCGCAGACGTGGTCGGCGTGGGGTGGCGAGATCGGCATCCGCTGGAACCCGACGCTGCTGGAGAACCTCGGCGTCACGGTGACGACCAGCGGCCGCGATGCCGGCAACACGACGCGCGGCCATGACTGGTTCGGCCTGCGCGAGAGCGGCGGCCTCGAGTTCAGCGTGCACAACGCCACGCTGCAGCACTTCGATGGCGGCTCGCTGCAGATGCGTGGCGGCTACGTGATGCGCCTGCGGGACGGCAGCACGATCGATCTGCGCGACTTCACCCTGCGCGTCCGCGCGAACGACCCGAAGATTCTCGACGTGGTCAGCAGCGACGGCAAGGTGTGGTTCTTCACCGACCGCATCATGTTCGAACTGGTCGACGGCAACCGCACGCTGGCGATCCGCGCGGCGGACCTGCGCATCATGCCCGAGCTCGCGCAGCGGCTGGGCGCGCCGGAGGTGTCCGGCTACGAGCTCGGCGACATGGCGCTCAACACCGAGGTCAACGTCACGGGTGTCGGCGGCGACAGCATCGAGCGCGTCTGCACGCCTTATCCGTGGCCGGGCGTGGCCGTGCCGGGCGTCCCCGGCGCCACCTACGAAGCCGACCTCTTCATGCAGAACGTGTCCGTGAGCTCGGCCGGCTGCAACAGCTGTACCGGCCCGACCGGCAACGGCACCGCCTCGTTCGTGCCTTCGTCCACCCTGCGCAACAACATCAACGACGGCACGCTGCAGGCAACCATCGCAGGCGACCCGCTGGGCACGAGTTCGGCCCTCTATACGGCCAATGTCGCCTGGTACAGCAAGTTCTCCGGCAACAGCGAGCCGTACGGCAACGACCAGCACCCGTTCCTTATCTGGAACCTGTACCGGATCGAGGCGGACGGCCGCATCTCGCAGATCGGGCGCTCGGGCGTGAAGCACGCCTTCCTCACCGTCAACGGCGGTTGCGCGGACAATTGCAACAACAGCCACTCGCTCGGACGCGGCTGCACCGACACCTACGGCACCGGCAACAACGACAGCCCCTGGGACATGGGTCCGCGTTCGGAGATCATCGCCGGAACCGGCCAGTGGGGACGCTGCGGTTCCATCTTCGACCCGGACTGCAACGGCAGCTCCAATGACCCGGGCAATGACAGCTGGACCCAGCGGATGAAGATCCCCGAGTCCAAGCTTCGCCACACCAATGGCGACGGGGTCAGTTTCCTGTTCGAGTCCTGGTACATCGCGCGCGACGACATCAACATCTACAACTCGATGGCGACGCAATCGGTGAACCCGCAGTTCACCGGCTCCCAGTGGACGCCTTCGGGCGCGACCGGCTACGCCCTGGGTTCGGCCATCGACCGCTGGGTCAATCCGGCCAATCCGGGCGCCAACGCGATGAACACCGAACTCGATTCGCCGGAAGGCCACGCCAAGGTCGCGGTCAAGGTCACCTCGCTCGGCAACAACCGCTGGCGCTACGACTACGCGGTGATGAACTTCGACTTCGCCCGTGCCGTCACCCAGGGCAGCGAGCCGAACCTGCGCGTGGTGAGCAACCACGGCTTCGACGCCTTCAGCATCCCGGTGCCGGCCGGTGCCATCGTCTCGGCCGTGCCAGGCAATGCGGGCGAGAAGGATCCGGGCTACAACTGGCGCGCGCACGTGGGTGACGGCCAGGTCGAGTGGAACACCGACACCAGCGGCGCAGGCTTCAGCACGCCGACCTTCGGAACCAGTGCCATGCCCAAGCCGCTGGACTGGGGCGTGCTGTATTCGTTCTCGGTGACCACCAACCGTCCGCCGACCAGCGGCACCGCGCGCCTCGGCGTGGCCGAGGCCGGATCGCCGGCGTTCTACGAGGTGGCGACGCTGGTGCCGGGCACGGCCAGCGCCATCAGCGTCCGCGGCAAGTAACCTGATCGGGGCCCGCCGCCTGGGCGGCCCGCCCCCCCCCCGCGGGGGTTTCCCCCGACC
>JAEZQS010000069.1 GCA_023412995.1 Pseudomonadota bacterium | reverse complement strand
AGCCAGCGCAGCGTGCAGCGCGCGCTGGCGCGAATGCAGGAGGCCGGCGAGGTGCGCTGCGTCGGCCGCGCCCGCGCGCGCCGCTGGCTGGCGCCGCCGATTGCCGGATTCACGACGATCTTGTTACTCCCGGCCGTGCTGCCGCAGGGCTAGATTGCTTCGGTCGGCGGCCATCCCGGGCGCCAGCAAGGGAAACATTCCAATGACGAGCGACGTGATGGAAAGCAAGCCGGCGGCCGCGAAGCAGCGGGCCGATATCGTGCGCGAATACGGGCCTTTCGAGGGCGCGACGCAGGTGCACGGCGTCAGCCACGACGGCACCCGCGTGTGGGCCGCGCTCGGCGACCGCCTGCTTGCGTTCGACCCCGCCGATGGCAAGCCGGTGCTCTCGCTGGCCGTCCCCTGCGACGCCGGCACCGCGTTCGATGGCCGCCATCTCTACCAGATCGCCGGGACGCGCATCGACCGCATCGACGCGGTGTCGGGCGAGGTGCTGTCCTCGATCCCGGCGCCCGGCCACGGCCGCGATTCGGGCCTTGCCTGGGCCGAAGGCAGCCTGTGGGTCGGCGAGTACCGCGAACGCCTGATCCACCAGGTCGACCCGGCGACCGGCACCGTGCTGCGCACGATCCGTTCCGACCGCTTCGTCACCGGCGTCACCTGGACCGACGGCGAGTTGTGGCACGGCACCTGGGAAGAGGACCAGAGCGAACTGCGCCGCGTCGATCCCGCCAGCGGCGAGGTGCTGCAGCGGCTGGAGATGCCGCCCGGCGTCTGCGTCAGCGGCCTCGAGGCCGATGGCCAGGACCTCTTCTATTGCGGCGGCGCGAACAGCGGCAAGGTGCGCGCGGTGCGTCGCCCCGGGGCATCGGGCCGAGGCGCGTAACACCGGGCCACCGCCGCCCATCCGGCTGGGGGCCATCCCGCGGCCGGGGCGCGGCGTGGCTGCGAGCACCCGTCTCCCCGGCGCACGCCGGGGCCCGGCGACGTTTGGCGACACGGGGGCACGCGGGGTACCGTCGTTCGCCGATCCCGGCACGCGCCCAGGGTTCGCAAGCGGCAAACCCCCGCCATGCCCTCGATCTGGGCCACAATGGACCGTCTGCTGCTGCCGTGCCCATTCCGAAGCATGCCTGTCGTCACCTGTCGTCTTCGCTGGTTGCCATGGATCGCGCTGGTCCTCCTTCCTGCAGCCGCGGGGGCGGCGCCGCAGACCTGCGCCGACTACCAGGCGCTTGGCCAGTCGCTCGCCCAATCGCGGGATTCCGATCCGGCTGCCGGCGTCGAGCAGGGCAACGCGGCCCTCGCGGGCGTCCGCGCGCTCGAGCCGGAGTGCCCGGCCGGCGTCGCCATGGTGCTCGGCGGCATCGCCACCAACCTGCACATGCAGGGGCGGAGCACCGAGGCGCTGGCGCATTACAACGACGCACTGGCAACGCTCGGCGAAAGCGGCACGCCGACGCAGCGGGCATTCCTCCATCGCGGCATCGGCGTGGTGCAGGTGGAGCTCGAAGATTTCGAGTCCGCGCTGCGGCACTACCTTCTCGCGCTCGGCATCACCGACGCCGCCGGCGAGCGCACCGAATCGGCCAAGACGGCCGCCAACATCGGCAACGTCTACACCAGCCTCGGCGACTTCCCCAAGGCGCGCGACTACTACCAGCGCGCGCTGGACGCGTTCGAACAAGCGGGCTGGAAGCCCGGCATTGCCGGCGCGCTGGTCAACCTCGGCGCGGTCGCGGCGAAGGTCGGCGAGCAGGCGACCGATGCCCGCGACAGCGCGACCGCGCGGCGCGAGCACGAGGCGCTGAAGGCCTACAACGAACGCGCCGAGGCCCTCTTCGCGGAACTCGGCAACCACCGCGGCGTGGCGTACGCCGCCAGCAACATCGGCCTGGCGCTCGACCGCCTCGGCCAGCCCGAGCTGGCGCTCGCCGAACACCAGCGTTCGCTCGCCTTGCGCCGCGAAGTGGGCGATGTGTTCGGCACCATCAATTCACTGCTCAGCCTCGCCGCCACCGAGCGCACCCTCGGCCAGCACGAGGCGGCACGCGCGGCGCTCGACGAGGCCGGCAAGCTGGTGCAGCCGGAGTCGCTGAACCTGCGCAAGGACATCGTCCACCAGCGCGTGCTGCTGGCGGAAGCCGAGGGCGACTACCGCGCGGCGCTCGCCGCTGAGCGCGAGGCCTCCGCCCTTGCCGCGCAGGCCGCCGACAAGGACCAGCTCACCCGCATCACTGCGCTGCAGGACCGCTTCGATGCCGACAAGGCCGCGCGGCAGATCGACCTGCTGCGCAGCGAGGCGCAGGTGGGCGAACTCACCATCCAGCGCCAGCGCCTGGCGACGCGCCTCAGCATCCTCATCGCGGTGCTGGCGGTCGGACTGCTGCTGGTGCTGCTGAGCCGCGTGCGCATGGGCCAGCGCAGCACGCGCAAGCTCGCCATCGCCGCGCGCACCGATTACCTCACCGGCTTGCCCAACCGCCGCCACCTGATCGAACGCATGGAAGAGGAGGTCGCGCGCGTTGCGCGCGGCGGCCCGCCGTTCTGCGTGCTGATGGCCGACCTCGACGACTTCAAGCGCATCAACGACCAGCATGGCCACGAGATCGGCGATGCCGTGCTGTGCGAAGTCGCGCGCCGCCTGCGCGAGGCCGTCCGCCGCCAGGACCTGATCGCCCGCTGGGGCGGCGAGGAGTTCCTGCTGCTGCTGCCCGACACCACCGAAGCGGGCGCCCTCGCTCTCGCCAACGCCCTGCGCGAGCGCATCGCCAGCGAACCGGTCGCCTTCGCCGAAGACGCCGAGCCCCTCTCCCTCAGCCTCACCATCGGCTTCAGCGCCTGCCGCGCTGGCGTCCCCCTGGACGACTGCATCCGCGCCGCCGACGCCGCCCTCTACGAGGGCAAGCGCGCCGGCAAGAACCGCGTCGTCGCCATGGAGGCGGCGGCCGGGTAGGGAGGGGCGGGGATTCGGGATTGGGGATTCGGGATTCTGGAATTCCGGGATTCGGGATTCGGGATTTTTTGGAATCGGGAACCGGGAATCGGGAATCAGCCCGTGGCCGCTGGAGCGGCGCAGCTGCGACCGCGAACCGCGGTTGCGTCCGAGCCTTCGGCGGCGGCGTCGTCGCCAACTCACGGTCGCGCTTGCAGCGCTCCTACGACAGCCCGGCCACCCCGCCTTCCGTAGGGGCGGCGAAGCCGCGACCGCGAAACCGCACATGCGACGAAACCTTCGGATAGTAGCGTCGTTGTCGGCGATTCGCGGTCGCGCTTGCAGCGCTCCTACGACGGCACGGGCAACCCGCTTTCCGTAGGAGCGGCGCAGCCGCGACCGCGCAACCGCACATGCGGCGATGGCATCCGGTGGCATCGCTACCGGCCACCCCGCTGCCGCACCTGCCGTTCCGCCTTCTCGGCCAGCAGCTCGCGCAGCTCCTGCTTATCCTCATCGGCCAGCGCGGCTTCGGCCTGGCGTGCGAGCAGGTCGTCGATGCGCTGCTGCGCGGTCTGGCGCTCCAGTTGTGCGATGGCGTCGAGGAACTCGGCGCGGGCTTCTTCCTCGCCGCCGGGAAAATCCATCACCGCGAGACGCTGCAACGCTGCCGCTTCGTCGCGCTCGGCAAAATGCTGCAGCAGCGCGCCGGTGGTGATGGCGGGCCGGTCGCGGCAGAGGGCGATGAGTTCGGCCAGCAGCGGAATGCCGGGCTGGCGCAGGGCTGCAAACGTCCACGGCGGCTCGAGCGCGCTGGCCAGCGCGGGGCGTTGCACCAGCAGCATCACGGCCGATCGCGCGAGCGATCGCTGCGGCGCGCGGGCAGGGCGTTGCGGCGGCGGCGGTTCGGGTGCCGCGACCTGCACCTTCACTCCCGCAAGGCGGTCGAGCTCGCCCAGCATCAGGTCGCGGAACGCGCCATCGGGCACCTGCGCCAGCAACGGTCGCGCGCGTTCGGCCAGGCGCGCCTTGCCTTCGCGGCTGGCGAGGCTGACGTCGCGCGTCAGCTCGGCAAAGAAGAAATCGCCGAGCGGCACCGCCTGCTGCAACCGCTCGTTGAAACCTGCTGCGCCCTCGCTGCGGACGACCGTGTCGGGGTCCTCGCCTTCGGGCAGGAACAGGAACAGCGCCTGGCGCCCGTCGCGCAGGCGCGGCAGCACCGACTCCACCGCGCGCCATGCCGCCTGTCGTCCCGCGCGGTCGCCGTCGAAGCAGAAATAGACGTCCGCGCACTGGCGGAACAGGATTTCCGCGTGGTCGCGCGTCGTGGCGGTGCCGAGCGTGGCCACCGCCTCCGCGATGCCCGCCTGGTGCAGGCTGATCACGTCCATGTAGCCTTCCACCACCACCAGCCGCGGGATCTTCGGGTGCGCCTCGCGCACCTGCCACAGGCCGAACAGCTCGCGGCCCTTGTGGAACAGCGGCGTCTCCGGCGAATTGAGGTACTTCGGCCCGCCGTCGCCCTTGCGCCCGGCGGCGTCCGCCGGCTCCGCCGAAGGAATCACCCGCCCGCCGAACGCGATGGTGCGCCCGCGGCGGTCGAGGATGGGGAACATCACGCGGTCGCGGAAGCGGTCGTACTTCGCGCCGCGATCGCCGATCGCCAGCATGCCGGCCTTCTCGAGCAATGCGAGCCGCGCCGCGCTGGTGCCGAGCGCGTTCTTGAGCGCATCCCATGCGGCCGGCGCATAGCCCAGGCGGAAGCGCGCCAGCGTCGCCTCGTCGAGGCCACGATGCTCGAAGTAGGCGCGCGCCGCGTCGCTCGCGGCGAGCTGGCGCATGTAGAAGTTCGTGGCTGCATCGAGCAGCGTGTACAAGCCGCTGGCATCCTCGTCCGGCTTCGGCCGGGCGCCCTCGTACGGAACGGTGAGCCCCGCGCGCGAGGCGAGCTCCTCCACCGCATCGACGAAGTCGAGGCGGTCGTAGTTCATCAGGAAGCCGATCGCGCTGCCGTGCGCGCCGCAGCCGAAGCAGTGGTAGAACTGCTTGGCCGGGCTCACGGTGAACGAGGGCGAGCGCTCGTCGTGGAACGGGCAGCGCGCGCTCCAGTCGCGGCCGGCCTTCTTGAGCGGCACGCGCTCGGCGACGACATCCACCACGTCGACGCGGGCGAGCAGGTCGTCGATGAAACGCTCGGGGATGCGGCCGGCCATGCGGCGTCAGCGCGCGGGGCGCCGCGGCGCCCGGATCAGGATTCCTGCGGGACCAGCAGCCACAGCACGAGGTAGACGATGATGCCGGGGAAGGCGGCCGACAGGATCGACACCAGCACGTAGACGATGCGCAGCACCGTAGGGTTGAGGCCGAAGTGCTCGGCCAACCCGCCGACCACGCCGGCGATCATGCGGTTGCTGCGCGAGCGGCGCAGCGGACGATCAGTGCTCATGCGGGTGGCTCCGTCGGCGGGCAGCCATTCTAGCGCGGGCGGCGGCGGGCTCAGCCGCCGAGCTTGCGCCGCACCAGCGCCGACACCTGCCCCATGTCCGCGCGCCCGGCCACCTGCGGCTTCACCAGGCCCACCACCTTGCCCATGTCCTTCGGGCCGGTGGCGCCGGCGTCGGCAATGGCCTTTGCGACGATCGCCTCCAGCGCCGCCCCGTCGAGCGGCTCGGGCAGGTAGCCCTGCAGCACGCCGAGTTCGAATTCCTCCTGGCTCGCGAGATCCTCGCGGGCGGCGGCGCGGAACTGGGTGATCGAATCGCGCCGCTGCTTGACCATCTTTTCCAGCACGGCAAGCACCTGGGTGTCGTCCAGTTCGATGCGCTCGTCCACCTCGCGCTGCTTGATCGCCGCGTTGACGAGGCGGATCACGCCGAGGCGCTCCTTGTCGCCGCCCTTCATGGCGGCCTTCATGTCGTCGTTAAGTCGCTGCTTCAGGGACATCGGGGTTTCCCGGTCGGGGTACGGGGGCGCGGCGCGCCAACACAAAAAGCCGGCACCGCTTGCGCGATGCCGGCCGGAGGACAGCCCTGGGTGTCGCGGCGGCCGGAGGGCCGGCCACGACGAAAGATCAGTAGAGCCGCTGCTTCTTGGTCACGTCGCGCGAAATGCGGCGGAGGTGACGCTTGACGGCGGCAGCGCGCTTGCGCTTGCGCTCCTGGGTCGGCTTCTCGTAGAACTCGCGCTTGCGCACTTCGGCCAGCACGCCGGCCTTCTCGCAGGTGCGCTTGAAGCGGCGCAGGGCAAACTCGAACGGTTCGTTCTCGCGAACTTTGACGCTGGGCATGGATTCTCCGCTGTGATCCGCCCGGGGCTTGCGGGCGAGCCGTGTATTCTATCGCGATGAACAAGCCCATTGCAAAGCTGGGCAACGGCCTGCCGGGGGGTGGCGGACCGGTGCTGGGCATCGAGACCTCCTGCGACGAAACCGGGGTGGCGGTGTACGCGCCCGGGCGGGGCCTGCTGGCCCATTCCCTCTACAGCCAGGTGCGCCTGCACGCCGACTACGGCGGCGTGGTGCCCGAACTCGCCTCCCGCGACCACGTACGCAAGCTCCTGCCGCTGGTGCGGCGCACCCTCGCCGAGGCGGGCCTCGGCG
>JAEZQS010000036.1 GCA_023412995.1 Pseudomonadota bacterium | reverse complement strand
GGTGAGCGCAGCGATCCGCATCCATCGGGGCCGGCGCGTGCGGGGACACGCGGCATCCGCAAATCACGCGCGACCGGCGCATGCGCGGCCACGCCGCATCCCGCCATCACACGCGATCGATGCGGTGCGCCTTCGGCTTACCGCATCCTGCGAAGACCGTTGTCCCTGTCGGAGCGGCGCAGCCGCGACTGCGGAATCCTGGTGCATCGGACCCGCCGGTTGCTCAGCCGGTGGCGGCGAGGCCTGCCAGCGGGAGCGGTTCCGCTGCGGCGGCTTCGCGGCGGGCGACGATCACGAAGCTGTTGAACGGCGTGCGACCCCACAGCGGGCGCACCTCGAGGGCGAGGCCGGCTTCGCGCAGGGGCGTTTCGATCTCGTCGCGTTCGGGGTAATGCCGGGCCGGCGAGCGCATCCAGCGGGATGCGTGCAGGAAGAACTCCTCCACCACCGTGGCATGGAAGCGCCAGCTGCGTTCGCGCAGCACGTTGCGCACGATCAGCGCGGCGCCCGGCGCCACGCGCGCCGCGGCGGCACGCAGCAGTGACTGCTGCTCCTTGCGTTCGAGGTAGTGCAGCACGTCGAGCAGGGCGACGTTGCCCTGGAAGGGCGGCAGTTCGCCTGCGTCCGCCACCTTGAATTCCAGGTCCGGGTAATGCGCGGCGGCGACGCGGCGTGCCTCGTCGATCTTGCCGGCATCGAAGTCGATGCCGAGGTACTGGCCGCGGAATCCGCGCTCGCGCAGGTAGAAGCCGAGCAGCCCGAGGCCGCAGCCGATGTCGAGCAGGCCGCCCTCGTGGTGGCCGACGTGGGTGGCCACCGCGCCGTAGGCGGGATCGAAGCGCAACTTGCCACGGGCGTAATCACGGTGCCACGGACGGCGCAGTCGCGAGCCGATGCGTTGCGCGATGAGGCGATGGTGGGCCGGGTCCATGCGCGATTCCCGTGGCAGTGCAGGCAAGCGTACCCCGTCGTGCGTTGTCGCGGGATGAACAGGCGGCACCCGGGACGGCTCGCTGCCGTGACGATCGCGCCGCAACCTGCTAGGCTCGCGCGCTTTTTGCGGGGTTGCGCGTGAAAGTCGAAGCCAACAAGGTGGTCTCGTTCCACTACGCCGTCAGCGACGGCGGTGCCGTGATCGATTCATCGCGCGAGCGCGGCGAGCCACTCACGGTGCTTATCGGCCACGGCAACATCGTGCCGGGCCTGGAAAAGGCCCTGCTCGGCCACGCCGCCGGCGAGCGCTTCGAGGCGCGGGTCGAGCCCGCCGAGGGCTACGGCGAATACCGCGCGAAGTTCACCCAGCGCGTGCCGAAAAAGTATTTCCCCAATCCCGCCACCCTCCGCCCCGGCATGAGCACGGTGCTGCAGACCCGCGAAGCGGGGCCGCGCATGGTAGTGGTGCTGAAGGTCGGCTCCAGCGTGGTCGACGTCGACCTCAACCACCCCCTCGCCGGCAAAACGCTCGACTTCGATGTCGAGATCGTCGACGTGCGCGACGCCACCCCCGAGGAAATCGCCCATCGCCACGCGCATGGGACGGGCGGGCATGAGCATTGAAGGCCGGGAATAGGGAGTAGGGAATAGGGAATGGTCACAGCACGATGCGCCAGGCCCGCTTGAACGATTCCCCATTCCCCATTCCCCATTCCCCATTCCCGATTTCCGGCCTCAAAGCACCCGCTTGCCGAACGCGAAGTGCTCCGACCACCAGGGGCCGTCGAGGCTGTCCAGGCGCACGGTGCCGCCGCTGTTGGGGGCATGCACGAAGCGTCGCTTGCCGACATAGATGCCGACGTGGCTGATGCGGCGTGAGGCGCGGAAGAAGACGAGGTCGCCCGGCTGCAGCAGGTCGATGGCGAGCGGGCGGCTGCCGGCTTCGCTCATCGCGGCCGACGTGCGTGGCAGGCTGACGCCGGCCGCGTCGCGGAACACGTAGCCGACCAGGCCACTGCAGTCGAAGCCGCCTTCCGGCGTGTTGCCGCCGTAGCGGTAGGGGATGCCGACCAGCGCAATCGCGCGGAACAGGACGGCGTTGGCGGCATCGGCGCGCGGCGAGCCGGGTGGCGGCAGCGGTTCGGCCCGGCGTGGGGCATGGCCGCAGGCGGCCAGCAGCAGGGCGAGCAGGACCAGGGCAACGCGGAACAGGGCGGTGCGGCGCATGCGGCCAACGCTCGCCGGCTGCCGCCGCGCTGTCAATGCCCTGGGCCGGGGTTTTGGCAGGTCGTGCCGCTGCGTGTCAGATCGATTGGCCGGATCAGCCCGCGGCGCCGCAAAGTGTCAGTTTGGGACGCGCCGGCGCCTCGTCCACCGTCTCATTTGCCGGCGCGACAAGCAGCGCGTGCAGGTCGCGCACCGTTTCCTCGAACCGCTCCAGGCGCTCGTTGGCCGCCACGGCCACCGCATGGGGCACCGAGCCGGCCTCGATCAGGGAACGCACCAGGTCGCGCTGCGGCGTGCCGAAATCCGGGTCCTGCAGCGCTTCGTCGAGGGCGCAGATCAGGGCCGCCAGCCAGCCGGAGTTGGGCGCGCGCAGCGCCAGCAGCAGTTCGTTGGTCGAGACTTTCATCGGGCGCATCCGGTGGTGGTTCCTGCGCGGAGGCGCTGCAGGTTTGGTGCCAAACCGCGACGGTCGCGTGCGACCGCATACAATGGCGGCCCATGAAGCGGACATCGGATGTGCTGGTGCTCGGCGGCGGCGTGATCGGGCTTGCCTGCGCGCTGTACCTGCTCGATGCGGGACGTGGCGTCACCGTGGTCGAGCGCGGCAGCGTCGGCTGCGCCAGTTCGCACGGCAACAGCGGCACGCTGACGCCGAGCCACGCGGCGCCGCTCGCCGCGCCGGGCACGATCTCGACGGCCCTGCACTGGCTGCTCAAGGCGGATGCGCCGCTGCGCATCGCGCCGCGGCTGGATCCGGCGCTGCTGCGCTGGCTGCTCGCGTTCGCCGGGCATTGCAACGAGCGCGATTACCTCCACGCCACGCGCGTTAAGGCGCCGCTCCTGCTGCGCTCGCGCGAGCTGATCGAGGGCCTGGTGCAACGCGAGCGGCTGGCCTGCGAGTTCGAAGCGCTCGGCACCCTCAACGTGTTTCGCGACCAGCGCACATTCGAGCAGGCGCACGCGGCGTATGCGCGGCTGGCGCCGTTCGGCATCCCGGTAGAGCCGCTCGATGCCGCGGCGACGCTGGCGCGGGAGCCAGCACTCAAGCCCGGCGTCGTCGGCAGCCTGTTCAATCCGATCGATGCAAGCCTGCGCCCGGACTGCTACGTCGACGAACTTGCGCGGCTGGTGCGCGCGCGTGGCGGCACCATCCTCGAAGGGACCGCGGTCGATGGCATCGTGCGCAGCGGCGATCGCATCGACCACGTCGCGACGGGCGCCGGCGAGCTGGCGGCGGGCGACATCGTGATGGCGCTCGGTGCGTGGTCGCCGCGGTTCGCGCGCGCGCTCGGCCTGCGCATCCCGATCCAGCCCGGCAAGGGGTATTCGATCACCTATACCCGACCGGGGCAGTGCCCGCGCCTGCCGCTCACCCTGAAGGAGCCGAGCGTGTGCGTTACCTCGTGGGGCTCGGGCTACCGCCTCGGCAGCACGATGGAATTCGCCGGCTACGACGAACGCCTCAACCGCACGCGCCTGGACGCACTCCGGCGCGGCGCCGCCGCCTACCTGCACGAGCCGGAAGGCCCCGAGCTGGTGGAGGAATGGTACGGCTGGCGGCCGATGACGCCGGACGACCTGCCGGTCATCGGCCGCGTTCCCGGCGTTTCGAACCTGATCCTCGCCACCGGCCATGGCATGCTCGGCGTGACGCTGTCCGCCGTCACCGGTGAACTGGTGCGGGACATCGCCTGCCGGCGTGCCCCGGCGTTCGACCTCGCGCCGCTGTCGCCGGCGCGCTTCGGCTGATCGCGCCCCGCGGCCGCCGCCAACCCGCAAGGAGACGTGCGTGGAATCTGCAGGATGGGATCTCGTGGTGCTGGGCGCGGGTTCGGGCGGCATCGCGATGGCGATCCGCGCAGCGCGCCTGGGTGCACGCGTGGCGGTGCTGGAACCGGGCGCATTGGGCGGAACCTGCGTCAATGTCGGCTGCGTGCCGAAGAAGGCCATGTGGCTCGCGGCCGAACTCGCCGGGGCACAGGCACTCTCGCGCGAGGTCGGCTTCGAGCTGCCGCCGGGGCGGTTCGACTGGGAAGGTTTCGTCGCGCGCCGCACCAGTTACATCGCCAACAACCACGCCAGCTACCTGCGTCGCTTCACGGAGCTGGGCATCACCCTCGTGTGCGCGCGCGGGCGCCTTGCCGCGCCCGACCGGGTAGTGGCCGGCGAACGCGAATTCAAGGCGCGCCACGTGCTGGTCGCGACCGGCGGGCGGCCGCG
>JAEZQS010000014.1 GCA_023412995.1 Pseudomonadota bacterium | reverse complement strand
CCGCCGGGTAGCGGCGTGCGATCCCGGTTCGTCCCGGCGTCAGTTCACCGGCACCTCGAAGCCATCGCTGAAGATGGTGTCGTCCGGTGCGCTGGCCTGGCAACCCTGTACCGTCACGTCATCGATATACCAACCCGGCGCACCCACCGAGGTGTCCGTGGCCATGCGGAAGCGGAACTGCACCGTATGGCCCGCGTAGGCGGAGATGTCGACCAGCGAGAGGGTGTAGGGCTGCACGTTGCACCAGGCCAGCTGGCCGCCGGCCGGATTGCCGAACGAGGTGGACACGACGCCGGTGTACGGGTCGGTCACCAGAAGCGCATCCGGTACCTGGCTGAAGGCGCCGCCATCGACCGACAGCTCGAGCTGGGCACCGTCGTAGCAGTCCGCACCGTTGTCCTCGATGTCGCGCCAGTTCTGGAACTGGAGCGTCATGCCACCGAGATCCGCCGGCAGGTCGATGCTCGGCGACACCAGGTGCTGATCGCTGGTGGCGTTCGAATCCTGTGCGAACCAGGAATGCGTCGGGCTGTTCGGCTGGTCGGTATTGATCGTCCACGTGTCGGTACCGGCGGCGGCCGAGTGGGTCCAGCCGTTATCGCCGTTCTCGATGTCATCGGCGAACAGGACCACGGTGTCCGAACCGGCCGAGCACTGGCCCGGTGCGGCCTGGGTGTGGAAGGTGAAGACCTGGCTGGACGCGCCGCTGCCACAGGCGTTGGTGGCGCTGACGCGCCAGTACAGCTGGGTGTCGCTGGGCAGGGCAGCCGTCGGCTGGTACGTCGTCACGCCGCCGGTCAGCGCCTCGGACAGGATCACGTTGGAGAACGCGCTGTCGGTGGCGATCTCGATCAGGTAGGACTCGGCCTGCGCGGCCGCGTCCCACGAGAACACCGGCTGGGTCGAGACGTCGGTGGCGTTGTTGGCGGGAAGCAGCAGTCCGGCAGCCGGCGGGGCCATCGTCGAGACGGTGACGTCGAGCGTCAGGTCGCGATCGGTGCCGTCGGCGTTGCCGCGCAGCGTCAGGGTGTTGGGACCGGGTGCTGCCGCATTGGTGGCGGTCACGCTGGCCGTCGTGGTGCCGGGCGGATCGACCGGGTTGGGGCTGAAGGAACCCGCAAAACCCGCCGGCGGTGCCACCAGGCTCATCTGCACCGGGGTGTCGAACCCGTTGATCGAGTTCACGGTGATCTCGATCGGGGCGAGCGGCGAGGGCGAGGCCGAGGCGGCGCACACGCCCTGCGTCAGATTGGTGCCGGTCAGCGTGAACGTCCCACCGGGCGCGCCGCAGGCATCGAAGCGGAACGAGCCGATGCGGGTGCTCCACTGGCCGCCGACCGGCTCGTACATGCCGGTGAACCAGAATGTGCAGCCATCGACCGGATCGACGCCCATCTGGAAGTAGTCGCCCCAGCGGTCGAAGCTGGTCTGCGAGCTGCCGCCCTCGACCAGACTGGTCTCGTTGCTGGTCATCACGCCGAGCGGATCACCCGTCTGGCGGCCGACGTAGCGCAGGCCCGGGAACACGGCCGGCGACACGCGCGCGACGCTGTAGCCCAGGGCGATGTTGCCCGAGCTGTCCATGTCGATCGCGCCCATCCAGCGGCTGATCTGGTTGCCGCCATCGGCCGGTGCGTAGGTGCCTTCCTGGAACAGCGTCCACGGACTGGCCGCATTGCCGTCCCGGCGCAGCTCGAACCAGCGGATGCCGGCGAGGTTGCCGCCCGCGGGCAGCTGCGTCACGTGGTTACCCACCAGCGACTCGTAGCTGCCGAAACGGCGGTACTGGAACGGGAACATCGTCACTTCCATCAGCGGATCGAGCAGGCGGCTGGTGGAGGGCTGGTGGATCGCGCCGAAGCCCGAAGGCACGTTGAAGCGCGAATCGAATTCCGACTCGTCGATGCGGATCGGACCGGTCAGGGTGGTGTTGGCCGGGGTCGCGAAGTCCGCGTGCATCGCGAACAGTTCGATGTAATCCTTGGTGGGATCGGCCGAACCGGGGCTGTTGCGCTCGTCGTCGTTCTGGCGAACGAAGATGCCGGGCGAGCCGGCCGGCGGCGCCACCAGGCCATTAACCGAGGCGGGAACCACCATCTGGAAACCGAGGCCGTTCAGGCGCGGCACCGACTTGCGCTGCAACGTGGCGGTATCGCCGACGAGCATCTTGGCGCGATCGAGCGCGTACACCGCCGGGCCTTCGTTGGCGCCGACGTAGTACGCATCCGGCCACACGCCGTACTTGGGGTAATCCGGGAAGCTCGGCGTGTTGAAGGCGTAGCGCACCCACGTCGTCGCCACCGGGTCGTCGGTCGCGCTGATGTACACGCACAGCGTGTTGCTGCTGCCGGAAAACTCGGTGAACATCCAGCGCTGCGCCAGCTGGTCGAACAGCACCACGCCGTCGCCCAGGCCGCTCGCGCACGCGCCGCCGCTGCCCAGGCCATCCATGTTGAACGGGCCGGCCGCGACCGAGCCGTCCACGGTGTTGTAGATCTTGTAGATGGCGCCGCCGCTGCCATTGATCGCCTGGACGTAGAAGCCACCGCCGACATCGCCGGACGGATCAGGCGGGAACACGCCGCTGAAGGGCTGGCCTTCCATGTTGATCGTCGGCGTTTCGAACGCGCGCGAGCCGAAGCCGCTGTCGAACGCCTGCTGCAGCGCGACCAGCGGGTCGGGCAGCGGCTGTTGCGCGGGTTGCGGCAGGTCGCGCTGGAGTCGCTCCTCGCCGTGGAACTGGCGCGGGATCTCGCGGATCGGGTCTCCCGGCTTCCACGCCGGGACGACGGGACGCGTGCGGGCGTCGAGGAAGAAGCGGTCGGGCCGCGTCAGCGGGCTGACGAAATCGGCCCCGGTGGAAACCAGCGACGAGGGCTTGGCCTCGCTGGCAGGGGCTGCGGTGGCAATTGCCGTTGCGGCCGACAACGCGGTCGCAACGGCAAGGCCGAGGGTGGCGGTGAGGCTCTTCATGCGAAACGACTCCCCATGCGTTCAATGACGATTGTCCGCTGGGTCCCGCATGCGGACTACCCGGTCTCGGTCGGCGGGCGGATCAGTCCTGGTCCTCCGACAGTCCGCCATCCTCACCCAGAAGCACCAGTTGATCAAGCACGATTTCCCCCGAACGGCTGCGCGCAACCAGCGGCGAGGTACCGCGCCCGTAGCGCGCGTGGGACGAGCGGATGCCCTCCCGTTCGTGCACGCTGAGCCCGAAGCCGCTGGCGAGGCGGCCCCCGGTCTGCGCATCCAGCGCGATGTCGCCGAATGTCGGCACCTTCAGCACGATGCGGCCGCTGTCGGTCGTGATGCGGCTCTCGCCTTTCCAGCGCCGGCCGATGGCGGTGGCGCGGATCTCGCCGGATCCGCTGGCCAGTTCCAGCCGGCCGGTGCTGGCGGCGCTGATCTCGCCCGAAGTCGTCGTCGCCTCGATCGATCCCCGCCGCCGCGAAACGGAGATCCGGCCGCCGCGCGTGGCCAGCGAGAGGGCCATGGTGGAAGGAACGTACACCGCCATGTCGATGCGGCCGGGCGCGCCGCCGGCAACGCGGGCCTCGATGCGCAGCACGCCGCCGCTGCGCCGCGACGCCAGCCGCACGTCGGCGAAGCCGGGCGCCAGCCGCTGGATCACGGCATGCACGCCGACCTCGGCCTCGTCGTTGTCGCGCACGTTGATCTCGCCGAGCGGATTGACGACCTCGACCCGGGCGACGGACTTGTCGAGCTCGAAGGCGCGATCGATCCGTTCCACCCGTACCTGCGCCGTGTCCTCCTTCGACGGTGGCGCGGCGCAGGCGGCGAGCAGGCTTGCGAGCGCGGCGGCGGCCAGCCGCTGCAGGCCGCGTCGCGTCGCGTGGGACAACCGGGAACGGGGTGTCGCGGTGGCGGTCGGGCGCATGGGGACTCCGGGGCAGGTGGCCGCGTCAGTCGCGGAACAGGAAGAACGCCGCCGCGACCAGCAGGACGAAGCCCACCGCGTGGTTCCAGCGCAGCGCACTGCCGAGGTAGAAGGTGGAGAACGCGGCGAACACGCAGAGCGTGATGATTTCCTGCAAGGCCTTCAGCTGCGCCGGATTGTAGACCGCGTAGCCGTAGCGGTTGGCGGGCACCTGCAGGCAGTACTCGAAGAAGGCGATGCCCCAGCTCACCACGATGACCAGGTACAGCGGCCGGTCGGTGTAGCGCAGGTGCCCGTACCAGGCAAAGGTCATGAACACGTTCGAGCCGACCAGCAGCAGGATCGGCAGCAGGTGGTTCCACATGGACGGTGACCCAGGGGAGTGTTTCTGGATGGTACCTGTCGGAGGCGTGGCTTCGCGCTGGATTGGCGCCGATGCGTCGGCTTCGTCGCGGCGTCGCCCGTGCAGCGACGTGCCAAGGGCTTTCGCCCGCCTTCGGCGAGCGAGTCACTTCTCTTTGCTTGCCCAAAGAGAAGTAACCAAGAGAA
>JAEZQS010000297.1 GCA_023412995.1 Pseudomonadota bacterium | reverse complement strand
CACGCGGTGACCCCCCGGACGCTGGCCGCGCCGCCGGCGCGCGGCGCCGGCTGACCGCCGCGCGCCTTCCGCCGGCCGTGCCGATGATGCGGACGCGTGGCTGGTTGCCGGCCGGCCTGCGGCCGTCCGGCCTACGCCCTCGCGCGTAGCCCCTGCTCTACGACGGCAGGCGGCGGATGTGCGCGCCGAGCCCGCCGAGCTTTTCCTCGATGTTCTCGTAGCCGCGGTCGATGTGGTAGATGCGATCCACGGTGGTATCGCCATGCGCGACCAGGCCTGCCAGCACCAGCGAGGCGGAGGCGCGCAGGTCGGTCGCCATCATCGGCGCGCCGGACATGTGCTCGACCCCCTTGATGATCGCGGCATTGCCTTCGAGCTGGATGTCGGCGCCCAGGCGCTGCAACTCGTGGGCGTGCATGAAGCGGTTCTCGAACACCGTCTCGGTGATGATGCCGACGCCCTCGGCGACGCAGTTGAGGGCAGTGAACTGCGCCTGCATGTCGGTCGGGAAGGCCGGGTACGGCGCGGTGGTGATGTTGACGGCCTTCGGCCGGCGGCCGCGCATGTCCAAGGTGATCCAGTCTTCGCCGGTGTCGATCTGCGCGCCGGCGTCCTCGAGCTTGGCGAGCACCGCTTCGAGCGTCTTGGGCCGGGCGTGCTTGGTGGTGACCTTGCCGCCGGTGATGGCGCCGGCGACCAGGAAGGTGCCGGTCTCGATGCGGTCGGGCAGCACCTCGTACTGGGTGCCAGCAAGCCGTTCCACGCCCTCGATCACCAGGGTTGCTGTGCCGGCGCCTTCGATCCGCGCGCCCATGGCATTGAGGCAGTTGGCGAGGTCGATGACTTCGGGCTCCTGCGCGGCGTTCTCGATCACCGTGGTGCCCCTGGCCAGCGCCGCCGCCATCATCAGGTTCTCGGTGCCGGTGACGGTCACCAGGTCGAGGTTGATGCGCGCGCCGCGCAGGCGCTTGGCGCGGGCGCGGATGTAGCCGTTTTCCACCCCGACCTCGGCGCCGAGCGCCTGCAGGCCGCGCAGGTGGAGATCGACCGGGCGCGAACCGATCGCGCAGCCACCCGGCAGCGAGACCACCGCTTCACCGTAGCGCGCGACCAGCGGCCCCAGCACGAGGATCGAGGCGCGCATCGTCTTGACCAGGTCGTAGGGCGCGAAGTAGTTGCGCGCCGGGCGCGGGTCGACGTGGATCTTCATCCGCTCGTCGATGACCAGCTCCACCCCCATCTGCCCCAACAGCTCCATGGTGGTGGTGACATCGTGCAGGTGCGGCACGTTGCCGATGGTCACCGGCTCGTCCGCCAGCAGGCAGGCCGCCAGGATCGGCAGCACCGCGTTCTTGGCGCCCGACACCCAGACATCGCCGTTGAGCGGTTGCCCGCCATTGATCACGATCTTCGCCACTCGACTTTCCCGCCCGTTGCCGCCATCCATGACGCCGTTTCCATCGGTTCGATGCAGCGCGCCGCGCGCGCCGCCTGCTCGTGCCTCAGCTGCCGCTGGCGGCCTCCTCGGGAGTCAGCGTGCGCAGCGACAGCGCGTGGATCTCGTTGCCCATCAGCTCGCCGAGCGCCGCGTAGACCAGCCGGTGCCGCGCCAGCGGCAGCTTGCCGGCAAACGCCGGGCTGACCACCTGGGCCTCGAAATGGACGCCATCGGCGCCCTGCACCTCGACCCGCGCTTCGGGCATGGCACGCTGGATCAGGGACTGGACGGTCAGGCTGTCCATGGTCGGTATTCCTCGATGGGGGCGGGCATGGCGCCGGGCCAGCCTGCGACGGCCGGGCCGCCCTGGCCGTCCAGAACACCGGTTCACGGCCATCGGGGCCGGCGAACGGCTACAATGAGGCGGCGCATGGTACTCAAAATCCTGCAGCAGCGCAGAAAGAACCTCGTTTCAGACCCGTTCGGCCCACCTCCGTCCCTGCCGATGAACGCCCAGATGCTTGCCAATGCGCGCCCGTTGAGCAACCCGCTGCTGGACGCGACCGCGCTCGTGCGCAGCGCCCAGGCCGTCATCGCGACCGAGGCGCGGGCGATCGAGGCGCTGCACGACCGCATCGACGCCAGCTTCCTGCGGGCCTGCCAGCTGATGTTCGAGTGCCCGGGGCGGGTGATCGTTTCCGGCATGGGCAAGTCCGGCCACGTCGCCCGCAAGATCGCCGCCACGCTCGCCTCCACCGGCACGCCGGCGTTCTTCGTCCATCCGGGCGAGGCCAGCCACGGCGACCTCGGCATGATCACCCAGAAGGACGTCGTGCTGGCGCTCAGCAACTCGGGCGAGACCGACGAACTGCTGACCATCCTGCCGCTGATCAAGCGCCAGGGCATTCCGCTGGTGGCGATGAGCGGCAACGCCGCGTCTTCGCTGGCGCGCCTCGCCGACGTGCACCTGGACACCAGCGTGCCGGCCGAGGCGTGTCCGCTCGGCCTCGCGCCCACCTCCTCGACCACCGCCGCGCTGGTGATGGGCGATGCCCTCGCCATCGCGCTGCTGCAGGCCCGCGGCTTCACCGACGAGGACTTCGCCCGCTCGCATCCGGCCGGCGCGCTCGGACGGCAGCTGCTGCTGAAGATCAGCGACGTGATGCACACCGGCATGCAGATCCCCGCCGTCGGTCCCGACGTGACGATGACCGAGGCACTGGTGGAGATGACCCACAAGGGGCTCGGCATGACGGCGATCGTCGATGCCGAACGCCGCCTGCTCGGCGTCTTCACCGACGGCGACCTGCGCCGCGCGGTGGACGACGACGACGTCGACCTGCGCACCACCCCGGTGCTGCGCCTGATGACCCCCCGTCCGAAGACCATCACCGGCGACCGCCTCGCCGCAGAAGCCGCCCAGCTGATGGAGGCGCACAAGATCCACGCGCTGCTGGTGGTGGACGAGGAAAACCGCGTCGTCGGCGCCCTCAACATCCACGACCTTCTGCGCGCACGCGTGGTTTGAGGGGAGGGGCTAGGGGACTAGGGG
>JAEZQS010000277.1 GCA_023412995.1 Pseudomonadota bacterium | reverse complement strand
AACCCTCCGCGTGGCGGGCGCGTCCCGCCGGGGCGGCAAGCTGCCATGCCGCCAATCCGCTCGCCGTCATCGGCGAAACCTTCTCGGACTGGAAGGACCGCCTGTTCGGCCGCCACGGCCCCGAGGTGGTCGACGCGCCGGCGGAGGGCCCCGTCCCCATGCAGGCGGGCCATCCGCAGAAGCTGCACGTGGGCGAGGCGGCGCCCACCCGGATGTTCCCGGCAGGAAGCAGCCGGTACCGCGTGGTGGAACTGCCGGCGACGCTCGCCCACGCCGCCGTGCGCGTGCAGGTGGTCGCGCAGTCGAACCCGGACGGGCGCGGCCACGTGGTGTTCAAGCCATACCTGTACGTCCTCGATGCGGCAGGCGAGCCGCGCGCGCCGGTCGAGGTGAAGCCGCTGCACCTGGACATCCGCCCGTTCCGCCGCACGCGCCTGCTCGGCTGCGTGCCGCTGGAAGACGTGCGCCGCTTCGCCGTCGCCACCTCGCCCGCCGTGGTCGGCAAGTCCTACCAGTCCGAGGTGCGCGAAGCAGTGAAGGCGCCGACGCGCGGCGGCTTCTACTACGCCACGGATGCGGTCAAGGTGAAGCTGCCCTACGCCGATACGGGCGTGCTGGTGCTGGAAGTCACCGCCGCGGACGCCGCCGGCAAGGGCTGCTGATCAGCACACCGTGCCGCCGACGAGGCGCTCGTCGCGTTCCGTCTGCAGCGCGCATTCGAGCGCGGCGCGCACGCCGTCGACCATGGTGGCCAGCGCCATGCTCGGTCCGCCGCACGCCTGGCGCGCCGCCTGCGCCGGCAGCCACGGCACGTGGATGAAACCCCCGCGCGCACCGGCATGGCGGGTCGCCAGCAGGTGGGCGATGGTGAAGAAGACCTGGTTGCAGACGTAGGTTCCGGCGCTGAGGGAGAGGTCCGCCGGGATGCCCTGCGCGCGCAGCCGTGCGGCCATGGCCTTCACCGGCAGGGACGAGAAATAGGCGGCCGGTGCGCCAGCCAGCACCGGCTGGTCCAAAGGCTGCGCGCCCGCGTTGTCGGCGATGCGCGCGTCGGCGAGGTTCAGCGCCACCCGCTCGAGCGAGAGGCCGCTGCGCCCACCGGCCTGTCCGAGACCCAGCACGAGCGCCGGCTGGTGGTGCGCCAGCAAGGCCTCCAGCAGGGATGGAACCGGCGCAAAGGCGACCGGCAGCAGCACGCCTTCGATCCGGTGGCCGTGCACCACCGCGTGGTCGAGCGCGCGCGCGACCTCCTGCGACGGATTGGCGTCGTCACCGCCGAAGGGTTCGAAGCCGGTGAGGAGGACGACGGGCAGCGGCATGGGGTTCTTGAGAGCCGGGAATCGGGAATGAGGAATGGGGAATGGTCAAGAGCGCGGAACTGGCAGGAGTCGGGGATGGTAAAGCCAACGGGCGCGTGGGCGGTTCTTCCGGGCCCCGGCCTTTGCCATTCCCCATTCCCCATTCTCCATTCCCGGCCTCACCCAAACACGACAAACCACATCAACACGACGTTGAACGCCAGCAATGCCAGCGCCGTGGCGACCTGGGCGCGGATCACGCCGTACTGGTCGGGCAGTTCCAGCAGCACCGCCGGCACGATGTTGAAGTTGGCGGCCATCGGCGTCAGCAGGGTGCCGCAGTAGCCGGTCAGCATGCCGAGCGCGCCGAGCGAGGCCGGGTCGGCGCCATGGCGGCCGATCAACAACGGCATGCCGATGCCGGCCATCATCACCGGGAACGCGGCAAAGGCGTTGCCCATCACCACGGTGAAGAGAACCATGCCGAGGGCGAACGCGACGAGGCAGGCGAGGGGGCTTTCGACCGGGAACACCGCGCCGACCAGGTGCGCGATGGCGCCGCCGACGCCGGTGGCGGCAAACACGCTGCCGAGGGTCGCCAGCAGCATCGGCAACAGCGCGGCCCAGCCCAGCGCGTCCAGCAGGCGGCTGCCTTCGCCCAGGGCGAGTGGCACGCCGGAGCGGGTGGTGGTCAGCGCCAGCGCCAGCGCGCCGACACAGGCGAGGCCAAGCGAGACCAGGGTGAGATGCGCCGGATCGATCAGCGGCACCCCGGCCATGTGCAGCCACTTGCCGCCGAGCACGAGTGCGAGGGTCAGCAGCGGGATGGCGAGTGCCGGCAGGAACAGGCGGTTGCCCAGGCGCCGCGAATGCTCGCGCCGCGCCTGCACCGCGGCGATGTCGTCGGCAACGAGGCGGTGGCCGCCACGCGCCGCCAGCACGCCGAGCGCGATCACCCCAACGCCCATCGCCTGCGCGGGCCACGCCACGTCGCGCGCGCTCGCCGCCAGCACCGCGTCGCCGGCCAGGAAGGGCAGCGCCAGGATGGCCCAGAAGGCGCCGCTGGACCAGCGCCGCGCACGCAGGTTGTGGAAGGCGGCGACCAGCAGGAAGGCACCCACCAGCCAGTAGATGTGCTCAATCCGCAGCATGCGTCTCGCCGGTTGCGGCCGGGGCGGCCAGGCGGCGTGCGCCCAGCACGATGCGCAGGCCGTGGACGAGGAAGGCGGCGATCGCGGTCGGCAATGCCCACAGCGCGATCGCGATCGGTTCGAGCTGGATGCCCTGCTGCGCGTAGAAGCCGTGGATCAGCAGCACGGCACCCAGCGCGATGAAGACGTCTTCGCCGAAGAACAGGCCCACGTTGTCGGTCGCCGCAGCCAGCGCGCGCACGCGCATGCGGCGGTCCTCGTCCAGGCCATCATCGCCCTGCATGCCGGCGCCGCGCGCGGCAGCCGCCTCGCACATCGGCGCCAGCAGCGGCCGCACGGTTTGCGGATGGCCGGCGATGTTGGTCAGACCGACCATCGAGAGCAGCTGGCGCAGGCCGAGGTAGGCCAGCAGCAGGCGCGACAGGGTGAGTCCACGGAAGCCGGCAATCCACGCCTGCGCGCGCTCGCGCAGGCCGAAGCGCTCCAGCAGGCCGATCACCGGCAGCGTCAGCACGAACAGCAGCAGGACGCGGTTGCCGACGAAGGCCGTGCCGAGCAGCGCGAGCAGCTCGTCCACGCGCAGTCCGGCCGCGAGGCCGCTCACCAGTCCGGCAATGACCACCACCAGCACGGGATTGCGGCGCAGGACGAATCCCGCCACCACCACGGCGACGCCGAGCAGCGGCCAGTAGTTCATGCGTCGGCTCCGGCGCCTGCGGCGTCCGGCCGTTCGACCGTCACGCCGGCGCCGGCGAGCGCATGGCGCAGGGCGCGCGCGAGGGCGACCGCACCGGCGTGGTCGCCGTGCACGCAGAGGGTGTCGGCGTGCAGCGCATGCACGCTGCCCTCGCGCGTCGCGACGTCGCCCTGCAGGACCATGCGCAGGGCCTGCGCGACCGCCGCGGCGGGCTCGTCGATGACCGCATCGGGTGCCTGCCGGGGCACCAGCGTCCCGTCGGCTGCATAGCGCCGGTCCGGGAAGGCTTCGTGCGCGACGCGCAGCCCGGCACGCACGCCTGCGCGCGGCAATTCGCTGCCGGCGAGGCCGACCAGCAGCAGGCGTGGATCGAACCCGCGCACGGCGGCGGCGATGGCGTCGGCCAGCGCCGGGTCGCGCGCCGCCATGTTGTAGAGCGCGCCGTGCGGCTTGACATGCGCCAGGCGCGCGCCCGCCGCCTGCGCGAACGCGTGCAGGGCGCCGACCTGGTACAGCGTCATCGCGAAGGCTTCGGCGGGGCTGATGCGCATCTCGCGCCGGCCGAAACCCTGCAGGTCCGGCAGCGACACATGCGCGCCGATGGCAACGCCCGCCTCGCGTGCCAGCGCGACCGTGCGCTGCATCGTGGCGGGGTCGCCGGCATGGTAGCCGCAGGCGATGTTGGCCGAGGTGACGTGCGCCAGCAGCGCCGCGTCGTCGCCGAGGCGCCAGGCACCGAAGGACTCGCCCATGTCGCAGTTGAGGTCGATGCGAAACGCCGCGCGTTCCCGTATCGGGTCGGCGCCAGGCGCGGAACGGGGCAGGGACGATGTCGTCATCGCTCGCGCAGGCGCTGGTGCAGGTGGAGGGAAAGGCGATGCAGGGCTTGCTCGCGCGCAAGATAACGCGTTTGCGCCTCCTCGACGCCGATCGCGGCGAAGCGCACGGCGTCGCCCGGTCGCAGTTGCGCGAGGCGCGGCACATCGACGGTCGCCACCTGGCCGATGCGCGGATAGCCGCCGGTGGTGGGGGCTTCGGCCATCAGCACGATCGGCTGCCCGTCCGGCGGCACCTGCAGCGTGCCGGGCGCGACGGGCGTGCTGGCCAGTTCAAGCGGCGCGGCGAGGCGCAGCGCGGGGCCTTCCAGGCGCAGGCCGACCCGGTTGGACGCCGCTCCGACGTGGAAGGTCGCGCGCGACAGCGCGCCGTGCGCCGATGCGTCGAACGACCCGGCATGCGAACCCTGCAGCAGGCGGATCGGGCGCTGCGGATCGGGATCGAACCACGGCCCGGGGTCGAGCGACCACGACACCTCGCCGGGTCGGTCATGTGATCCAGCAAACGGCAGGACATCGCCCTGCGCCAGCGGCCGGCCTTCGAAAGGGCCGAGTGCGGCATTGACGTCGATCGACGCGCTGCCGAGCACCGGTTCGATGCGGAACCCGCCGGCGACCGCCAGGTAGCCGCGGCAGCCGCGCCGCGCCGCGCCGATGTCGAGCAGGCTGCCGTTGGCGACCGGCAGCGGGCGCCAGGCAGCGACCGGCACATCGTTGCGCCGCAGGGCGAAATCGGCGCCGCAGAACGCGATCGTGGCCGCGGCATTGAAGCGCAGCAGCGGGCCACGCAGGGTGACCTCCAGCGCGGCCGTGCCCGGCGGGTTGCCGACCAGCGCATTGGCCAGTCGCAGCGCCACGTCATCCATCGCGCCGGCGCGGCCGACGCCGATCGCTGCGTGCCCGACGCGGCCGGCGTCCTGCAGCGTCGTCAGCAAGCCGCCCCGCAGCACCTGCAGGCTCACGCGGGCTCGGCCTTGTCGAATGCCGGCGCATCGACTGGCCGGAAGCGCACGGCGTCGCCGGCGGCAAGCAGGCACGCGGGTTCGCGCGCCGGATCGAACAGGCGCAGTGGCGTGCAGCCGACCAGTTGCCAGCCACCGGGAAGGACCGACGGGTAGATGCCCGCCTGCGCGCCGCCGATGCCGACCGAGCCGGCCGGCACGCGCGTGCGGGGAGTGTGCCGTCGCGGCGTCGCCAGCGCCGGATCGAGCCCGAGCAGATAGGGGAACCCGGGGGCGAAGCCGATCATCGCCACCCGGTAGGTCGGTGCGGCATGGCGGCGCACGACTTCCTCCGGTGACAGGCGCGCGTGCCGTGCCACGGCCTCGAGGTCCGGCCCGTGCAGGCCGCCATAGCAGACCGGAAGCTCGACGCACGAACCCGCCGGAGGCACCCGGTCGGCCGCATGCTCCAGCACGTCGGCCACCGCGGCGGCGAAGCGGCGCCAGGGTGCCGGCGGCCCTTGCCAGGCCGCCGGGTCGTAGTGCAGCGCCAGCGAGGAAAACGCCGGCACGATGTCGTCGACGCCCGCCAGCGCCGCCACCCGCAGCGCCGCGACCAGCGCGTGCACGCGCGCATTGAGGGTGGGGTCGATCGCGACTCCCAGCTGCAGCAGCAGCACGCGATCGCCGAGCGGCTCGATCGTGCAGCCGCCGGCAACCAGCGACGGCATCAGGCCAGCAGCGGCTTCAGCGCAGCGCGCAACCCCGCAAGGACCTGCTCGCGTGCCGGCGTCGCATAGGGCTCGCGCTCGCCGCAGCCCCATACCGGGTTCGGCCAGGCTGCATCGGTGGTCCGCCGGGCGACCAGGTGCACGTGCAGTTGCGGCACGACGTTGCCGAGCGCGGCGATGTTGAGCTTGTCCGGTGCATGCAGGGTTTCCATCGCGCGGCCGATGTCGCAGACCTCGGTCAGCAGGGTGCGCCGGTCGGTCTCGTCGAGGTCGATCAGCTCGCGTGCACCGGCAATGCGCGGCACCAGCACCAGCCACGGGAACCGTGCATCATCCATCAGCAGCAGGCGCGACAGCGGCAGGTCGCCGACCGGATGCGTGTCGGCGGCGAGGCGCGGATCGAGCAGCAGGGGCATCTCAGCCGGTGCTCCGCAGATGGCGCGCGAAGAATCCGAGCGTCAGGTCCAGTGCCTGCTGGGCGCTGCTGCCCTCGTAGGCGTCGGGATCGACATCGCGGTTGAAGGCGTGGCCGGCAGGCCAGGTGTGAACCTCGGCGTCCGGCATGGCCGCGCGGTGGCGCTCGACCGCTTCGGGCGGGATGGACCGGTCCCTGCTGCCGAAATGGAACATCACCGGTGCGCGCGGGGTTTCGTCGAGGAACTGCACATTGCGCGCGCCGTAATAGCTCACGGCCGGCATGCCGAGGCGCGTTGCTGCGAGGAATGCCACCGTGCCGCCCCAGCAGTAGCCGACGCAGCCGATGTTCCCCGCCGAGGCGATGGCTTCGGCCGCGCTGGCGACGTCCTCGATCGCCAGGTCGAAAGGGATCTCGCCGGCCAGCTTGCGCCCGCGCCGCATGCCGTCGGCGTCGTAGCCGAGTTCGACCCCGCTTTCGACGTGGTCGAAGAAGGCCGGCGCGATGGCGGTATAGCCTTCCGCCGCGAATCGGTCGGCGACGCTGCGGATGTGCGCATTGACGCCGAAGATCTCCTGCACGACCACGAGGCCGCCGCGCGGCCGTTCGGCGCGGGCGACATAGGCACCGATGCACTGCATGCGCGAGGTGTTGAGGTGGATGTGCTGGCCCATGCCGCTGCGGCCCGGTCGAAGGCGACAGGCCAGCCTAAGCGCCGCGGCGGCGCTGTCAATCGCCAACCTGAACCATTGCGAACCCGCTGTTCAGCTTCGCGGTCCGTCTCGCGGCCGCGGCCCCGGCCTGTGGACGGCGGCGGCACAGGCCGCGTCCCCCGGCTACAATCGCCGGTTCGCCTTTGGTCCGGTTCACCCATGGCCCGTCGCCACCCGAAGATCGGCTTCGTCAGCCTTGGCTGCCCCAAGGCCCTGGTCGATTCCGAACGCATCCTCACCCAGCTCCGCGTCGAGGGCTACGAGATCGTGCCGAGCCAGCGCGCGGCGGACGTGGTGGTGGTCAACACCTGCGGCTTCATCGATGCGGCGGTGGCCGAGTCGCTCGGCGCCATCGGCGAAGCGCTGGAGGAAAACGGCAAGGTGATCGTGACCGGGTGCCTGGGCAAGCGCGCCGACGTCATCCGCGCCGCGCACCCCGGCGTGCTGGCGATCTCCGGCCCGCAGGATTACGCCAGCGTGATGCAGGCGGTGCACGAGGTGCTGCCGCCGAAACACGATCCCTTCCTCGACCTGGTGCCGCCACAGGGACTCAAGCTGACGCCGCGGCACTACGCCTACCTGAAGATTTCCGAAGGCTGCAACCACCGCTGCACGTTCTGCATCATCCCCTCGATGCGCGGCGACCTCGTCTCGCGCCCGGTGGACGAGGTGCTGCGGGAAGCGGAGAACCTCGTGCGTGGCGGCGTGCGGGAGCTGCTGGTGGTGTCGCAGGACACCAGCGCCTACGGCGTGGACCTGCGTTACGCCGGGCGCGAGTGGCGCGGGCGGCGGTTCGAGACGCGCATGAAGGCCCTGTGCGAAGGCCTCGCCGAGCTCGGCGCCTGGACGCGCCTGCATTACGTCTATCCGTATCCGCACGTGGACGACATCATCCCCCTGATGGCCGACGGCAGGCTGCTGCCCTACCTCGACATCCCGTTCCAGCACGCAAGCCCGCGCATCCTGCGCCTGATGAAGCGCCCCGGCGCCGTCGACAAGGTGCTGGCGCGGGTGCAGGCGTGGCGCGCGGCATGCCCCGACCTCACCCTCCGCAGCACCTTCATCGTCGGGTTCCCCGGCGAGACGGAGGCCGAGTTCGAGGAACTGCTCGACTTCCTGCGCGAGGCACGCCTGGACCGGGTCGGTGCGTTCGCCTACTCGCCGGTCGAAGGCGCGGTGGCCAATGGCTTGCCCGACCCGGTGCCGGAATGGCTGAAGGAAGAGCGGCTCGAGCGCTTCATGGAGGTGCAGGCGGCGGTATCCGCCGAGCGCCTCGCCGGGCGGATCGGCACGCGCCAGACGGTGCTGGTCGACGAGGTGGACGACGACGGCGCGGTGGCGCGATCGAAGGCCGATGCGCCGGAAATCGACGGCGTGGTGCGCATCGACGATGGCCAGTCGCTCAGGCCGGGCGATTTCGCCGAGGTGGACATCATCCACGCCGACGAACACGACCTGGTGGCGCGCCGGCGATCCACAGCGGGGCGCTGACCCCCGCCCAGACGGCGAGCCGCAGCGGGACCAGACGCCGCGGGTGGGCACGCAACGCCACCGCGATCAGCAGCGGCCGCCCGACCATCACCAC
>JAEZQS010000187.1 GCA_023412995.1 Pseudomonadota bacterium | reverse complement strand
GCGCTGTGCCGGCGGTTGCGCGCCGTCTTCATGCCGCCGCCCCGGCCGCCACGCGCGCGGTGCCGCCGAAGCGGTTGAGCGCGGCGCTGGCGATGCTGTCCAGTTCCTCGATGGCGAGCACCGGTTCGCCGGCTTCGTCGAAGAAGACCACGTTGCCGCGCACCAGGGTCGGGTCGTCCGCCTCGATGCGCTCGTATTCCATGTGCATGCGCGCAGGCAGCTGCGCGCGGTAACGCACGACGCGGCCGAAGCGCGCGGGCAGCGCCGACTCGTCGCGGTAGGCGCGCGACCACAGCCAGGCCATCTGTGCGGCCGCATCGAGCAGGGCGGGATCGAACACCCAGTCGTGCGCGCCGGTGGCGCCGGCAAGCCATTCGCCCGGCGCGCTGCGCCGCACGCGCGCGCCGGCACCGGCGCCGGAAAGGCCATCGATGTGCTCGATCACGCGGAAGCGCGGGCCGTGGAACAGCCATTCGTCGTAGGCCTGGCCGATGCCGAGCGCGCGTTCGCGGTGGGCGCGGCGTGGCGACGGCATCGGCGGCGGCAGCATCTGCTCCAGCCGCACGGTGCAGCGGTAGTGGCTGAGCCAGCGGCCGGCGGCGGCTTCGCTCTGCAGCGCCGCGGTCACTTCGAAGCCTTCGCTGCTGCCGTAGGGCGGCGGCTGCACCAGCACGCGCAACGGGCGTGCGGCGCCAGCGAGCTCCACGCCCTTCAGCAGCTTGTGCTCGCCGACTTCGGCGACCTGCCAGCCCGGCCACAGCGAGCGTGCCGCCTCGGCCATCAGCTCCAGCGCCGCGGCCGCCGGCAGAACCAGCTTGCCGTCCAGCGCATGCTCGTGCAGGTACAGGTGGCGGGCCGGATCGAGGGTGAGCGGCAGGATGCGCTCGCCGGTGGGCAGGGCCGTGCCGGCTTCGCTGCCCAGCAGCGGTTCGCCGGCGGCGGTGGTCGCGACGGCCGCGCGCATGATTGCGCCCAGCTCCGCCTCGCGCGATTCCCATGCCGCCTCGCCGCACACCACTTCGATGGCGCGCCCTGCCGGCCGCGCCAGTTCCTCGCGGAACAGGCGCCGCCCCAGCGCAGCCGACACCAGCCGCACGCCCTGTTCGGCGAACTTGGCTTGCGTCTCGGCCGTGACCATGCCGGCACCGTGCGTCGTCGGTCCCCACGGTCCCCAGCACAGCGCGCTCACCGCGACACGGCCCTGCCAGCGCACGTCGAGTGCCGCGCACAGTCGGTTCATGAGTTCGTTGGCGGTGGCGTAGTCGGACTGGCCGCTGTTGCCGTAACGGCCGGCGACCGAGCTGAACACGGTGAAGAACCGCAGCGCGGCCGGATCGACGTACTTCTGCAGCAGCAGCAGGCCGATGACCTTGGTCTCGACCACGCGCGACCAGCTGTCGCCCTGCTTGTCCGCCAGCAGCTTGTCCTCGATCACGCCGGCGCCGTGCACGATGCCGTTGACGGCGCCGTGGCGGCTGGCGATATCCGCCATCAGCGCCGCGATGCCGGCCTCGTTGGTGACGTCCACCGTGTGGTACTCGACTGTGGCGCCCGCCGCGCGGAGGTCCGCGATGTTGGCGTGCATCTCGCGCTGCGCCAGGATCGACTGCACGCGGCGCTGGATCGCGCCCGGCGTGAGCGCGAGCCGCCCGGTGCGCACCTGCGACACGAGGTGCTGGCGCAGCGCCGCGCCGTCGGGCAGGCCCGCGGTGTCGGCCCCTTCCTCGGCCAGCGCGCTGCGCCCGGTCAGCACCAGCACATTGCCCGGCCGGGCAAGTTCGCGCAGCGTCTCGGCAGTGATGCCACGGGCGCCGCCGGTGGCGAGCACGATGAGCCCTTCGAGCGCCGCTTCGCGCGCGCTGTCGCTAACCGCTTCCTCCGCCACGGTTTCGAACACCGTGCGCACGCCGCCGGGATAGCCCACTTCCTGGCGCCCGCCGACGAGTTCGAGTTCCGCCAGGAGATCGGCAGCCAGTTCGTCCGCGCGGCGGGCGGGATCGAGGTCCACGGCGCGGGCGCGCAGCGTCGGGCGCTCGGCGCGGAACGATTTCAGCGCGCCCACTGCACCGCCTTCCAGGCGCAGGCTGGTGGCGCTACCGGCGCGGCCGAACAGCCCGCCGAGCCCGCTCGCCGCCATCACGTGCGCCGCGGGAGCGAGCTGCGCCGCGGTTTCGCGCAGCAGCAGGAACAGGGACTTCTCGTGCCGTTGCAGCACCGAGCGCCAGCCGTCGGGCGAGCCGTCGGGCGGCAGTGCCGGCGCGCCCAGCGGCGCCAGGTGCACAAGACCGGCAACCGGTCCGGCGGCGGCAATCGCACGGCTGGCCTCGACCAGGCGGCCCTCGTCGGCCAGGGCGCCGGCGTCGAGCAGGACAACCTCGTTGCCACGCGCCTGAAGCTGCGCCGCGAGGACCTTCGCCACGCCGGCGGCGTCGGCCGTCAGCACGAAGCGGCCCGGCAGCAGCGTGCGTTCGGCGTCCGCCGGCACCGGCTCGGTGCGTGCCTGCAT
>JAEZQS010000087.1 GCA_023412995.1 Pseudomonadota bacterium | reverse complement strand
GGGGGGGGGCGGGGGGGGGCGGCCCGCCCCCCCCGCGCCGATTTCGCGTAGCCTTGCGCGGCGGAAGGGAAACCCCATGGCCGCGGACGCCGTGCCGCGCGCGATCCCGAGAACCTGAATGCCATCCACCATCTCCCCTGCCCTGCGTATCGGGTCGCTCGCCCTGTGCCTGGCCCTGCTCGCCGGATGCACCATCGCCAAGCCCCGCACGGACGATCCGTGGGAAGGCTTCAACCGGCGCATGTATGCGTTCAACCAGGCCGCCGACAAGGCGGTGATCCGCCCTGCGGCCGTCACCTACCGCAAGGTCACCTCGCCCAACGTGCGGCGGCTGGTGTCGAACTTCTTCGCCAACATCCGCATGCCGATCACGATCGTGAACGACCTGCTGCAGGCCGAGCCGCGCGATGCCGTGCGCAACACCGGCCGGTTCCTGATCAACACCACGCTGGGATTCGTCGGGCTGTTCGACCCGGCCAGCGGCATGGACCTGCCGCCGGACGAGAACGATTTCGGTGTCACCCTGGCGCGCTGGGGCCTTCCGGAAGGGCCTTACCTGGTGTTGCCGCTGGTCGGATCGACTTCCGCGCGCGACATCTGGCGCATGCCGGCCGACCGCGCGCTCGACCCGCTCGGCTGGTATGCCGACGATCATGACCTCGCCCTGCATGCCGAGCAGTGGCCGGGGATCTTCTACCTGGTGACGCTGCGCGCGCGCGGGCTGGACGCCGAAGGCCTGCTCGATGGCGTCTACGATCCCTACGTGTTCTACCGCGACGCCTACCGGCAGCGCCGCCTGTACGACATCTACGACGGCGCCCCGCCACCGGAAGTCATCGAGCAGCTGCAGGGCACCGGCGACATCGACGTCGACCAGCTGCTGGAAGAGCAGCGCGAATACGAGCGCGAGCACCCGCAGAAGCACGATCCCTGAGGTTCGAACGCGCAGCGATGGGCGGGGGAGCTCCGCCGCGGTCGTCGCAGGCGCTGGTTCGCGGTCGCGGCTGCGCCGCTTCCTACGGAAGGGAGGGTACTGGCGCGCTGGTGGCGTCGAGACCGAGCAGCGGGCCCGCATCGCAGAGGCGCGCCAGGGCGGCGAGGCCGGGCGGAACCGACTGCAGGTGCAGGGTGACGCCGGCGTGGCGCGCCCGCGCCGACCAGGCGAGCAGCACGGCGAGGGTGGCGCTGTCCACTGCCTGCAGCCCCGAGGCATCCACCGACACGTCGCCCGGGGCGCCTTCGTAGATCGCGGCGCCTTGGGCGAGCGCCGCGCCGGCTTCGGCAAAGCCGAGCCGGCCCGCGAGGCGCGCGTGCCCCGGATCCAGCCGCTCGATGCGCAGCGCGCCCATCAGCCGCCCTGCGCCGGCGCTTCCATCGACTCGAGCGTCTTCTCGCCCTGCGTCTCCAGCCGCGTGATCAGCGCATCGAGGCTGGACTTGCGGATTTCCGCGCCGACCTGGTTGCGGTAGTTGGTGATGTAGGAAATGCCCTCGATGATCACGTCGTAGGCCTTCCACTCGCCCGCCCTGGTCTTGCGGAAGGCGTAGTCGACCGCGAGCGTCTTGCCATCGTCCAGCACCACCTCGGTGCGCACGATGGTGCGCTTGTCGTTCATGTCGCCCCGGCTGGGCAGCACGCGCACGCGGCCCTTGGTGTAGTTGAGCAGGCCCTCGGCGTAGCGGTGCGCGATGGAGTTGTAGAACGCCTTGGCGAAACGCGCGCGCTGCTGCGGCGTGGAGCTGCGTGCGTACTGGCCCAGCACCAGGATCGAGGCGTAGTCGATGTCGAAACGCGGCAGCAGGATGCCGTCGATCACCTTGATGAGCTTCTCGCGGTCGCTGCGCAGCTCCGCCTGGTGTCCCTCGATCGCCTTGCCCAGGTCGTCGGCGATGCCCTGCACCACCTGCTCGGGAGTCTGCGGCGCGGCCTGTGCGATGCCGGCGGCGAAGCCCAGCAGGAGGGTGAAGGCAAGGGTGATGATGCGTGGCATGGATCTTCCTCAGTGCGTGCCGTCAGGCGGCGGAGGCGGCTCGCTTGGCGCACCGGCGGGCGCCGCCTGCCCGTCCGCGGGCTTCTGCGGGGAACCGTTGACCAGGAACTTGCCGATCAGGTCTTCGAGCTGCATCGACGACTGCGTCAGGACGAACTCGCCGCCGTCGGCGAACATGTCGGGCGAGCCGCCCGGCTGCAGCCCAACGTACTGATCGCCAAGTAAACCGCTGGTGAATATCGCGGCCGCGGAGTCGTCGGGAATGGCATTGAAGCGGTCGTCGATCGAGAGCGTCACCGTCGCCTCGAGGCTGGCCGGATCGAGCGTGATCGAATCGACCGAACCGATGCGCACGCCGGCCAGCTTCACCGGCGCACGAAGCTTCAGCTGGCCGATGTTGGTGAAGCGCGCCTTGAGCGAATAGCTCGGGCCCTGGCTGAAGTTGGCGACCGACGTCGTCTGGGTCGCGAGCCAGGCAAGCGCGGCGAATCCGAGCAGGATGAAGAGCCCGGTGCCGATCTCGTACGAACGTCGCTGGTTCATGGGTCATCCGGTCCAGGAAGCGGAAAGCGAAAAGCGAAAGATGGAAACACCGGGCACACCGGGCAAGCAGAGGGGTCGGGAACCCGAGGCGAAGAAGGATCGAATGGTATGTCGATCGAACGGCGCGCATTCAAGGCCTGGGGTGGCACACCACGTTGTCCACAGAACGGGCGCTGGAAGACCCCACGAACCCCCCGCCTTGAAAACCCGGCCCCTGAAACGGGCCTTCTTTCCCGGTGTGCCCGGAGTGCGCGGTGCTTCAATCTTCCGCCTGTGCTCCTTCGTGTGGGTCAGTCGCGTCACATCAGGAACGCGGTCATGACGAAATCGAGCGCCAGGACCACGATCGAGGAGAACACCACGGTGCGCGTGGTCGCGTAGGCGACGCCCTCGCTGGTCGGCGCCGTGGTGTAGCCCTGGAACACCGCGATGAGGGACACCACCGCGCCGAACGCGACGCTCTTCCACACGCCGTTCACGACGTCCTTCCAGACGTCCACGCTCGAGGTCATGTTGGACCAGAAACTGCCGTTGTCGAGGCCAAGCCAGCTGACGCCCACCAGGTGCGCACCGAGGATGCCCAGCAGGTTGAAGATGCAGGCCAGCAGCGGCATGGCGAGCAGGCCGGCCAGGAAGCGCGGCGCGGCGACGTAGGCGAGCGGGTCGACCGCCATCATCTCCATCGCGGAGAGCTGGTCGGTGGCACGCATCAGCCCGATCTCGGCCGTGATCGAGGTGCCGGCACGCCCGGCAAACAGCAGCGCGGTGACGACCGGTCCGAGCTCGCGGTAGAGCGAAAGCGAGACGACGCTGCCGAGCGCCGCCGTGCCGCCGAAGATCGACAGCACGTAGTAGAGCTGCAGCCCCAGCACCATGCCGACGAACAGGCCGCAGGTCATGATGATGACCAGGCTCATTGCGCCGGTGAACCAGACCTGGCGCACCGTCTCGCGCCAGTGGCGGGACAGGCTGCGCGGCACCGCCGCCAGCACCTGCAGCAGGAACAGCCCGCAGGCGCCGACCTGCGCGATGGCGTTGCCCGCCAGCGAAGGGCCGCGCACGGCGCTCATGCCGCCGCCACCGGAAAGCCGAGGTCGGCGGCGTAGTCGCGCGCCGGGTAATGGAACGGCACCGGCCCGTCGGCGGCGCCGCCGAAGAACTGGCGCGTCCAGGGCGAATCGCCGTGCGCGAGCTCCTGCGGCGTGCCGCTCGCCACCACCTTGCCTCCGGCAATCAGGTGCACGAGGTCGGCCGCGCGCGCCACCGCATCGAATTCGTGCGCCACCAGCACGCTGGTGAGGCCGAGCGTGTCGTTGAGGGTGCGGATCAGCTTGAGCACCTGGCTGAGCGCGATCGGATCGAGCCCGACGAACGGCTCGTCGTAGAGGATCAGCATGGGATCGCGCACGATCGCGCGCGCCAGCGCCACGCGCCGCGCCATGCCGCCGGATAGCTCGGCCGGCATGAGATGGGCCGCGCCGCGCAGCCCCACGGCCTGCAGCTTGGTGAGCACCACGTTGCGCAGCACGTCCTCGGGCAGGCGCAGGTGCTGGCGCAGCGGGAAGGCGACGTTCTCGAACACGCTGTAGTCGGTCAGCAAGGCGGAATTCTGGAACAGGAACCCGATCCGTTCGCGCAGCCGGAACAGGCCTTCGCGCGAGAGCCGCTGCACCTCCTCGCCGTCGACCCGGATACTGCCGGCATCGGCAGCCGACTGGCCGGTGATGTGGCGCAGCAGCGTGGTCTTGCCGGTGCCGCTCGGACCCATGATGGCGGTCACCCTGCCGCGCGGCACGTCGAGGTCGAGGCCGTCGAAGATGCGCTTGCCGCCCAGCACGGTACGCAGGCCGCGCACCTCGACGAGGGCGCCGCCGGAAGGCTGCGTTGGGGAATCGGCGTCTGGCACGGCGGCAGGCGGGCGGTGGGAACCGGTGCGGCGCGCTACCTTAGCCGAAGCGGCGCCTTGCGAGCCAGCGGGGACCGTTCAGCGGGGCCGCGCGAGGTCGGCCAGCAGCGCCGCCTGGCGCGCGACCTGCGCCTCGCAGCGCAGCCGCTGGCAGGTGACGATCGCGCGCAGGTCCGCCAGCGCGTCGCCGAAGGCGTCGTTGACGACCAGGTAGTCGAACTCGCCCGCGTGGGCGATTTCCTCGCGTGATTCGCGCAGCCGGCGCGCGATGGTTTCCGCGTCGTCGGCGGCGCGGGTGCGCAGGCGCCGCTCGAGTTCGTCGCGCGAGGGCGGCAGGATGAAGATGCTGATGCAGCCCGGCAGTGCCGCGCGCACCTGGCGCGCGCCCTGCCAGTCGATTTCCAGCAGCACGTCGCGTCCGGACGCGAGCTGCGGCTCGACCGCCGCGCGCGAGGTGCCGTACAGGTTGCCGAACACCTCGGCGTGCTCGAGGAACGCACCCTGCGCGACGAGGTGCTCGAACACGCCGCGGTTGACGAAGTGGTAGTGCTGGCCGTCGACGTCGTTCGGCCGCGGCGGACGCGTCGTGTGCGAGACCGACAGGGCGATGCCCTGCTCGCGCTCGAGCAGGGCGTTGACCAGGCTCGACTTGCCGGCCCCGGAGGGCGCCGCGACCGTGTAGAGCGTG
>JAEZQS010000065.1 GCA_023412995.1 Pseudomonadota bacterium | reverse complement strand
ACCACCAGCAGCTTGCGGTGGTCGCGCGAAAGCCAGCCGAAAGGGCTGGCGAACCGCGGCGGGTTGTACACGCGCACTTCGCCGCCCGCCTCGAGCAGCGGCGTCCAGAACGACGGCCACGACTGGCCCAGGCAGCCGAGCCAGTCGCGCAGGACGTACACGCGCACGCCGGCCCGCGCGCGCTCCGCCAGCGCATCGCGGAACGAGCGCCCCAGCGCGTCGTCGCGGAAGATGTAGTTCTCGAACAGGATCGCGCTGCGGGCGGCACGGATGGCCTCGAGCCAGGCGTCGAAGGTCGCACGCGGATCGACCAGCAGGTCCACCTTGTTGCATTCGACCAGCGGCGCGCCCGCGGCACGGCTGAACGCCTGTTCGGCCAGCAGGCGCAAGGCCGGCGACGCGGGGCGGTGCGGGCGCAGTGGCGGAATGGCGGCCATGCCTGCAGTGTAGCGGGCACGAGGCCACGCCGCCCCGCGCGGCGCGGACGCCATGCCGGCATGCAGGCACCGCTGGGTCGCGCCATGCGACCCTATACTGGAGAGAGGGCGCGTGCGCCTTCCCCCGGAGCGATCCATGGGCCACCTTCGATGAGTACTGCCTTCCGCCGATTGGACGCTGGCCTGCCTGAACGACGCGCGTCAGGCGAAGGCGGCATACCGACCGACGGGCGCGCGCTGCGCGACTGGATCGCGGGCCTGCCGATGGCCAACGTGACCGTGGCGGCCACCCGCCTGCACGAAGGACTGTCGGCGAGCAATCGACGGCGACTCGACGGCCGCCAGCGGCTGGCGCTGCTGGAGGCCGTGCGTCCGCCGGCGCTCCAGCTCGCCGGCGCACTGGCGCAGCAACTTGCCGGTGCGGGCTTCCCGCTGCCGCCCGCCAAGGCGGCGCCGGGCGAACTGGCCATGGCCTTGCAGCAGGAACTCGCGACCGGCTACCGCGCCGCATTGGCCGAGCTGTGCGCGCCGCGCGGCGCGGTGCCTATGCTGCGCGGCGGGTCGGTGGTGCTGGCCGGCGTGCGTGCCCTGCAGCATGCCGGCGACGTCCTGGCCGGCGCCTGGCGCGTGTACCGCGTGCCGCCGGACGGCAGCTGGCGCGCGCTGCACGACGTGTTCGGTTTCCTGCTGTCGGTGCGCCTGCACGAACGCAGCGGCGAGGATGCCGGTGACCGTCGCGACGGCAGCGCCTGTGCATGGTATGTGCGCAGCCTGCTGCTGGCCCTGGCCAATCCGTACCGCTTCACGCCACGCGAACAGGACGTGCTCGCGGGGGTGGCGGCGGCGTTGGCGCCACTGGCGCCGCTGCGCGAACGCGGTGGCGGCGAGGGCGGCATCGGCATCGACCTCGAAAGCGATGGCGGTCCCGGCTACCTGCCCGAGGAACGCGCCATGATCGGCCACGGCGTGCTTTCGCTCGACCTCGCGCCGCTGCTGGCGCAACTGCGCGGGCAGCTCAAGGCCGCGGGTGAGGGCGCCCGCACGATCGCGCTGCGCCAGCGGGGCGGCAGCGCCGTGCATGCCGACGCGGCGCTCCTGCGGCGGCTGCTGCAGGGCCTGGGAGCGCGTGCCGAACGCGGCGCCCTGCGCCTGGGCGACGGCCCGGCGCTGGAAACGGTGTTCGGTATGCGCGACCTCCATTTCATGCTGGCCGGCGAGGAACCGTTCGCAGCGTTCCTGCAACGCACCAGCGGCCAGGCGCTGGGAGAAGCGGCGCGCAGCTGGCGAACCGGGGCAAGCGATCCCGGCGGGGCGACCCGGCGACAGGCGCGCGTGCTCGACCAGGGGCTTGGCGGGTACCGCCTGCTGTGGGAAGCGTCGGCCGGCGACGGCGTGCGGACCCGCGTGGGTGAACTGGTCGGGCTGGCGCTTCCCGGCGAAGCAGGCGGCGCGGCGCGCGAATGGATGGTGGGCGTGGTGCGCTGGTTGCGCATCGATGCCGACAGCCGCGTCGACGCCGGCGTCGAACTGCTGGCGCGGCGCGCCCTCGCCGCCGGCGTGCATGATCCGTCGGCGCCGGTGCGCACGCCGCTGCGCGCGGTGGTGCTGGCCCCGCCCGCGCGCGGCAGCGAAGCCGATTACGACACGGTGCTGACGACCACCGAAGTGGATGCCGCCGCGCAGGTGCTGCAACTGACCCTGCCTGCCGACAGCCTCGGCCCACCCATGCCGGCGCACACGCGCCGCATCGAGGACGTGCGGCTGCTGGAGACGACCGGCATCCACCAGCGTTTCGCCCTGGCCGGGTGAGGCGCCCGGTGCCGGATGCCGCTGGTGGGCGCGATGGGGCGTGCGCGTCGCCCCGCTATAATGGCCGCCATTCCGCCGCCTCCTGCGGCAACAGCCGGTGCCATGTCTCCCTGGATTGAAACAGGTCCGCTCGCGCGACGCGCCAGCGTGGCGGTGCGCGTCGCCAATGTCGTGGTGGGCGGGGGCCATCCCGTCGTCGTGCAGTCGATGACCAACACCGACACCGCCGACATCACCGCGACCGCGCGGCAGGTCGCCGAGCTCGCGCGTGCCGGCTCCGAGCTCGTGCGCGTCACCGTCAACACGCCCGAGGCCGCCGCGGCGGTGCCGCGCATCCGCGAACGGCTCGACATGAGCGGCTGCAGCGTGCCGCTGGTCGGCGATTTCCACTACAACGGCCACCAGCTGCTGGCGCGCGAGCCGGCCTGCGCGGAGGCGCTGGCCAAGTACCGCATCAACCCCGGCAACGTCGGCTTCGGCCACAGGAAGGACACCCAGTTCGCCGCCATCGTCGGCTTCGCGCTGCAATACGGCCGGCCGGTACGGATCGGCGTCAACTGGGGCTCGCTCGACCAGTCGATGCTGGCTGCGCTGATGGACGAGAACCGGGCGCGTGCCGAACCCTGGGACGCGGCGCGGGTGGCGCGCGAGGCGCTGATCCGCTCGGCACTGGAATCGGCCGCGCGGGCGGAGGAACTCGGGCTGCCACGCGAGCGCATCATCCTCTCCTGCAAGGTCTCCGGCGTGCAGGAACTCATTGCCGTGTACCGCGACCTCGCCGCGCGCAGCAACCATGCGCTGCACCTGGGCCTCACCGAAGCGGGCCTGGGCTCGAAGGGCATCATCGCCTCGACCGCGGCGCTGGCCGTTCTGCTGCAGGAAGGCATCGGCGACACCATCCGCATCTCGCTGACCCCCGAACCCGGCGAGCCACGCACGCGCGAAGTGGTGGTGGCGCAGGAACTGCTGCAGACGATGGGCCTCAGGGCGTTCACGCCCATGGTGACGGCCTGTCCCGGCTGCGGGCGCACCACCAGCACGCTGTTCCAGGAACTGGCGCGCACGGTGCAGGACCACGTGCGCGCCCGCATGCCCGAGTGGCGCCTGCAGTACGACGGGGTGGAGAACCTCACGCTCGCGGTGATGGGCTGCGTCGTCAACGGCCCGGGCGAATCGCGCCACGCCGACCTCGGCATTTCCCTGCCGGGCACCGGCGAGGCGCCGGCAGCGCCGGTGTTCATCGACGGCGAAAAGGCGATGACCCTGCGCGGCGAAAACATCGCGGCCGACTTCGTCGGCGTGATCGAAGACTACGTCGCCCGCCGCTACGCCCACCGCGCCTGACCCGGCCCCGTCCGCGTCCAATCCACGAGCTAAGAGCTTAAAGAAAAGATTCCAACACCGAGCACACCGAGCACACAGAGGAGAGCCACGGCAAGGTGGGCAGGGTAGAACATCCATGGCGTGCCGTGCTGTTCCTGCACGGGAATTGCCCTTTGGCTACTGCTTTCTCGGTGTGCTCGGTGTGCTCGGTGTTTCAATCTTCCGCTCTGCCTCCTGCTCTGCCGCGTGGCGGCGCTGGCGGGCGAGCACGGCTTCGCGGCGGGCTATGTAGAGGCTGGAGCCGACGATGATGGTAGCGCCCAGCGCGGTCCAGCGGTCGGGTGTTTCGCCGAAGGCGACCCAGGCCAACACGGCGACGATCAGCAGCTGCAGGTAGGAAAAGGGTGCCAGCGACGAGGCTTCGCCGACGCGCAGCGCGTGCGTCCAGAAGTACTGCCCGAGCGTGCCGAGCAGCCCGACCAGCAGCAGCCACGGCCAGGTCGCGGCATCCGGCCACTGCCACACGAACAGCGCCGCCGGCAGCGACAGCGGCACCCACAGGAGCGTGGTCAGCAGCACGATGGTGTCGGGCGGTTCGCTGCGCGCGAGGAACTTGATGCTGATCGTCACGGTGCCGGTCATGGCCGCGGCGAACACCGCCACCAGGCTCGCGGCCGTGAAGGCGTCGCTGCCGGGGCGCACGATCACCAGCACGCCGAGGAACCCGGCGATCACCGCACTCCAGCGCCGCATGCGCACCACCTCGCCGAGGAACAGCACGGCGCCGATGGTGACGAACAGCGGCGAGGCGTAGGACAGGGCAATGGCCTGCGCCAGCGGCAGGTGTGCGATCGCCCAGAAACCCGCCAGCATCGACAGCGTGCCGATGGCGCAGCGCGCGACGTAGAAGCCGAGCCGGCTGGTGCGCAGCATCACCGGTCCGCGCCGCAAGAGCAGGACCAGTGCGAACAGCGCGCCGAACAGGCTGCGGAAGAACGCCACCTCGAACGGATGCACGTGCCCGGAGGCGATGCGGATGACGATCGCCATCAGGCCGAAGAAGACCGTGCTGGTGAGGATCATCACCACGGCGCGCGTGGGCAGCGCCGCGGCGGGTACCGCGTTGGCGGGTGCAGGAGGGTTCACGGCGGCGGTGCGCGCAGGGGCCGCGGATTCTAGCAGCCGGGAGCGTGGGCTGGCAGGCGGCATCGGGCGTGCAGCGGCCCGGAAGCCGCGGATCGGTACCGCGCCGGCGTTGTCGCCGCCGGCGGGCGCGGCTACGCTGCAGGCATGGAGCCGGCACCCGAACCGTTCGTGGTTGCGATCCCCGCGCGCTTCGCCTCGACCCGCCTGCCGGGCAAGCCGCTGCGCCTGCTGGCGGGCGAGCCCATGGTCGCGCACGTCGTGGCGCGCGCGCGCGTGGCAGGGGCTGCCGACGTGGTGGTGGCGACGGACGATGCGCGCATCGCCGATGCCCTCGCCGGCCGCGTGCGCGTGGTGATGACGCGCGCCAGCCACGTGTCCGGCAGCGATCGCCTGGCGGAAGCGGCGACCGCGCTCGGCTGGGCCGACGACCTCGTCGTGGTCAACCTGCAGGGCGACGAACCGCTCGCACCGCCGAGCGGCATCCGCGCCGTTGCCGCGGCGCTGGCCGGCAGCCACGCGCCGATGGCGACCCTGGCGACGCCGCTGGCGACGGTGGACGAGCTGTTCGATCCGAACGCGGTCAAGCTCGTGCGTGCCGCGGACGGCCGTGCGCTGTACTTCAGCCGCGCGCCCGTGCCGTGGCCGCGCGATGCCTTCGCGCGCGACCGCAGCGCCTTGCCGCCCGGCGTGCCGTTCCTGCGCCACATCGGCATCTACGCCTACCGCGCGGGTTTCCTGCGCCGCTTCGCCACCCTCCCGCCGACGCCGCTGGAACAGGCGGAGTCGCTGGAACAGTTGCGTGCGCTCGAACACGGGCATGCCATCGCGGTCGGGCTGGCGCCCGATCCCTTTCCCGCCGGCGTCGACACCGCGGACGACTTCGCGCGGGTGGAACGCTTCCTCGGCGGCGCGGGCTGATGCGCATCCTGTTCGTGTGCATGGGCAACATCTGCCGCTCGCCCACGGTCGAGGCGGTGGCGCGGGCGGGATTCGCCCGTGCCGGGCTGGCAGTCGAGGTCGCCTCCGCGGGGACCGAGGGTTACCACCTGGGGCAGGGTGCCGACCCGCGTTCGATCGCCGCGGCACGGGCGCGCGGCTATGCGCTCGAGGCGCACCGCGCGCGCCTGCTGCTGGCGCGGGACTTCCTCGATTTCGACGCGGTGTACGCGATGGACCGCGCCAACCTGGCCGCCATGCGGCGCGTGCGGGAAGGGCAGGGCGTCGAGCCGGTGCTTTTCCTCGCCGATACCGAGGTGCCCGATCCGTATTACGGCCGCGAGGACGGTTTCCGGCAGGTGGTGGCGCTCGCGGAGGCGGGAGTCGAAGCGCTCGTCGCGCGGTTGCGGGGGATGGGCGGGGTGGGATCGTGACGCCGGTGGCGCCGGAGCTGCCGCTCGACCTCGCGTGGGTCAACACCACGGCGCCACCGCGCCTGGCGGCCCTGCGCGGGCGCGTGGTGCTGCTGTGGTTCTGGACCTTCGATTCGGTCGCCTGCTGGAACAGCGTGCCGGACCTGCGCCGGCTGGAGGACAGGTACCACGACGGCCTGTGCGTGATCGGCGTGCATTGCCCGCGCTTCCCGCACCAGTGCGCGCCCGAAGCCGTGCTGCACGCGGTCAACCGGCTGCAGATGCGGCATGCGGTAGCGAGCGATCCTGCGGCCCGGGCATGGCGCGCGTACGGCATTGAGGCGTGGCCGAGCGTGGCGCTGGTGGATGCCGAGGGGCGGCTTGCCAGCGTCCATGCCGGCGAGGGGCGCGGGGCCGAGATCGAGGCGCGCATCGAAGCGTTGCTCGAGGAGGCGGTACTGCACGACGTGCGGGTGTTCGAAGCGTCGGCGCCGGCGCTGCGGCCGGAACCACGCACGGCGCTGCAGTTTCCCTCGGGCCTCGCCACCGGCGAGGGCCTGCTGTACGTCGCCGACAGCGGACACCATCGGGTGCTCGAATGCCAGCCCGATGGCCGCGTGCTGCGCACCTTCGGCAGCGGCAATGCCGGCTTCGCCGACGGCAGCGCGTCGCAGGCCTGCTTCGACGATCCACGCGGGCTCGCGCGCGCGGGCCAGGCGCTCTATGTCGCCGACCGCGCCAACCATGCGCTGCGTCGCATCGACCTGGCCAGCGGCGCAGTCGCCACGGTTCTCGGCAGCGGGCGCCGCGGGCGTTCGCGGCCGCAACACGCGCCGGCCCGGCAGACGGCGCTGGATACGCCCCTCGACGTTGCCGTCGCCGGCGACCACGTGCTCGTCGCGGTGGCCGGGCAGAACCAGGTATGGCGGCTGGATCCGGCCAGCGGCACCGTCTCGGTGCTCGCCGGCAGCGGCGAAGCCGGCCTGGACGACGGCCCCGGGCCGGAAGCCCGTTTGGCGCAGCCTTCCGCCCTCGCCGTGATGGGACGCCAGCTGGCCGTCGCCGATGCCGCCGCATCGGCGCTGCGCTGGATCGACCTCGATAGCGGCGCCGTCACCACGGCCGTGGGCAGCGGACTGTTCGACTGGGGCGACGCCGACGGCGCCCGCGACGTCGCCCGCATGCAATATCCGCTCGGACTCGCCGCCGACATGCACGGCACGCTGTATGTCGCCGACAGCTACAACGGCATGATCCGCCTGCTTGGCCGCCGCAGCGGCGAGTTGCGCCGCCTGCGCCTGGACTACCGCCTCGACGAACCGCACGCGCTGTCACTTTCCGGTGGACTGCTCTGGATCGCCAACACCAACCTGCATGAAATCGCGTGCGTGGACCTCGGCGCCGGCAGCGTGCGGCGCGTGCCGGTGGCGGAAGGATAGGGGGAGGAGCTAGTGGCTAGGGGCTAGGGGCAGCGCTCCTACGAGAGACTGTGTGTCGCAGGGGGCAGCGCGGCGGCAACGCCTTCCCCTCGCCCCTCGCCGGCCACCCCCGTACCATGCACCGCATGCCCGTGCCTCCTGCATCCCCGCCATTCGACGGCAAGGCCTTCGTGCGCACGCTGACGGGGGCGCCCGGCGTGTACCGGATGTTCGATGCCGAGGGGGAACTGCTGTACGTCGGCAAGGCGCGCAACCTCAGGAAGCGCGTCGGCAGCTATTTCCTCAAGCCGCGGCTGGAGGCGCGGATCGCCGCGATGATCGCGCAGATCGCGCGCATCGAGACGACCGTGACGCGCACCGAAGGCGAAGCGCTGCTGCTCGAGGCGCAGCTGATCAAGTCGCTGAAGCCGCGCTACAACATCGTGCTGCGCGACGACAAGAGCTATCCCTACATCCACCTGACGGGAAACGTCGACGCCGCCGCGCGCGCTGACGGTGGAGCGCCTGCCGCGGCGTCCGGGGAGGGTCGCGAGTATGCCGTCGACCCCGCCGACTTCCCGCGCCTGGCCTTCCACCGCGGCGCGCGCACGGGCGGCGGACGCTACTTCGGGCCGTTCCCCAGTGCCGGAGCGGTGCGCGGCAGCCTCGACCTGATCCAGAAGCTGTTCCGCATCCGCAACTGCGAGGACAGCTATTTCCGCAACCGCTCGCGCCCCTGCCTGCAGTACCAGATCGGCCGCTGCACGGCGCCCTGCGTCGGCCTGGTCGGGGCGCAGGAGTACGGCGCCAACGTGCGCCATGCCGCGATGTTCCTCGACGGCCACGGCGGCGAGGTGATGGATGAGCTGGTGGCATCGATGGAGCGCGCGAGCACCGCGCTGGCGTTCGAGCGCGCGGCGCAGATCCGCGACCAGATCGCGGCGGTGAAGCGCGTGCAGGCGCACCACTACGTGCAGGGCGCGAGCACCGACACGGACGTGGTCGCCTGCGCCATCGCCGGCGGCATCGCCTGCATCAGCGTGCTGTTCTTCCGCAATGGCGTCAGCCTCGGATCGCGCGATTTCTTCCCGCGCCTGCCGGCGGAAACCGAGGCGGCAGCGATCCTCGCCTCGTTCCTCGCCCAGTATTACCTGGAGCGCCCGGTACCGGTGGAGATCATCACCAGCCATGCGCCCGACGACGCGCCGGCGCTCGCCGAGGCGCTGGCCGGGCGTGCCGGCCACGCGGTGGCGATCAAGCACAGCGTGCGCGGCGACCGCGCGCGCTTCCGCGACCTCGCGGCACGCAATGCGCAAGCGGCGCTGGCGTCGCGGCTGGCGAGCCGGCAGACCTTGCTTGCGCGCTTCGAGGCGTTGCGCGACCTGCTCGGCTTCGAGGACACCCCGCAGCGCATCGAGTGCTTCGACATCAGCCACACCATGGGCGAGGCGACGGTGGCATCGTGCGTGGTGTTCGGCCCCGAGGGGCCGGAGAAATCGCATTACCGCCGCTTCAACATCGCCGGCATCACGCCGGGCGACGACTACGCCGCCATGCGCCAGGCGCTGCAACGGCGCTTCCGCCGCGCCGCGCCTGCCGCGGCGACGGTCAACGGCGCCGACGATGCGCTGGCCGGCGTGGCCGACAGCGGCGA
>JAEZQS010000105.1 GCA_023412995.1 Pseudomonadota bacterium | reverse complement strand
CGACCCCGCGCGATGCGGTGCGCCTTCGGCTTACCGCATCCTACGCAACTTTCAGCGCTCCTACGACAGCATCGGGCTTTTCGTAGCGGCGCAGCCGCGACCACAAAACCGCGCTTGCAACGAACGCACCGGTTGGCGTCGTGACCGGCCAGCCCGAGGTCGCGCTTGCAGCGCTGACGAATCCCGAATCCCGAATCCCGAATCCCCGCCTCACCTGTCATCGCGCGTGAAGATCACGCCGTCTTCTTCGCGGACGGGGAAGCTGGCGGTGGGTTCGTAGGCGGGGGGGCAGAGGACGGCGCCGGTGCGGATGTCGAAGCGGGCGCCGTGGCGGGGGCATTCGATTTCGTGACCTTCGATCACGCCGCCGGTGAGTTCGCCGCCGTCGTGGGTGCAGATGTCCTCGATCGCGTACAGGTCGCCGTCGAGGTTGAACACGGCGATGGGTGTGTCGCCGTCGTAGACGACGCGGTATTCGCCGGGCAGGAGTTCCGAGCGGGTGCAGACGCGGACCCAGTCGCTCATGCTGCCGCCCCGTCGTCGTGCTGCGTCGCTGCGGGTGCGACATCGGCGCCGCGGCCCTCCGGCCCTGGATCCAATCCCTGCCCCACAAGCTCCTTCACCAGCCGCTCGAAGCGCAGGTCGTCGCGGCGCGGGATGCCAAAGCGCTCGTTGCCGTAGGGGAACGGGCTGTATTCGCCGGTGCGGCGGAAGCCGCGGCGTTCGTACCAGGCGATGAGTTCGTCGCGCACGGAAATGACGGTCATCTCCATGCGCACGGCCTGCCAGCGTTCGCGCGCGAGGCGTTCCGCCTCGGCCAGCATGGCACGGCCGATGCCGCCGGCCTGGCGCTCGGGTCGCACCGAGAACATGCCGAAATAGGCGCGGTCGCCCTTTCGCGCGAGATGCGCGCAGGCGATGAGATCGGCACCGGTTTCGGCCAGCAGGACGAGGCTGTCGGGCGGCGCGATGAGTTCGGCGACACCGGCAACGTCGGTGCGCTGACCATCCAGGAGGTCCGCTTCGGTGGTCCAGCCGCGGCGGCTGGCGTCGCCGCGATAGGCCGATTCGACCAGCGCGCGGATGGCGCCCGCATCGCGCGCGTCCGCCACCCGCCAGGCGATGCCGGCAGGCGCGGTGCCGGGTTCGGAAGGCGCCGTCACGCCAGCATCTTCCGCACGCGCCCGATCGCCGCCACCAGCTGGTCGATCTCCTCGTGCGTGTTGTAGAACGCGAGCGACGCGCGCACCGTCGCCGGCACGCCGTAGAACGCCATCAGCGGATGGGCGCAGTGGTGGCCCGAGCGCACCGCGATGCCTTGGTGGTCGAGGAGCGTGGCGAGGTCGTGCGCGTGCGCGCCCTCGACCAGGAACGAGAACACGCCCACCTTGTGCGCCGCCTCGCCGATCAGGCGCAGGCCGGGCACGCCGCGCAGCGCCGCGTCGGCGTGGACGCGCAGCTCCTCTTCGACCGCATGCAGCCGCTCGCGGCCGAGTGCCTCGACGTAATCGATCGCGGCGGAAAGTCCCGCGAATCCCGCGATGTTGGGCGTTCCCGCCTCGAAGCGGTGCGGCGGATCGGCATAGGTGCTGCCTTCGAAGCGCACCTCGCGGATCATCTCGCCGCCGCCGAAGAACGGCGGCATGTCGCGCAGCAGCTCGCGCCGTCCCCACAAGGCGCCGGTGCCGGTCGGGCCGAACAGCTTGTGGCCGGTGAGGGTGTAGAAGTCGCAGCCGAGCGCGCGCACGTCCACCGGCAGGTGCGGCGCAGCCTGCGAGCCGTCGACCAGCAACGGGATGCCGCGCTTGCGCGTGGCGCGCGCGAGTTCGGCGATCGGATTGATGGTGCCGAGCACGTTGGACACGTGCGTCACCGCGGCAAGGCGCACTTCCGGCGTCAGCAGCTCGATGAAGCGCTCGACGATCAGCTCGCCGCGTTCGGTGATCGGCGCGACCTTGAGCGTCGCACCGGCGCGCTCGCACGCCATCTGCCACGGCACGATGTTGGCGTGGTGCTCCATCGTCGTGACGAGCACGGCATCGCCCGGCGCCAGCCGCGGCAGTACCCAGCTGTGCGCGACCAGGTTGGTGCCCTGCGTGGTGCCGCTGGTCAGCACGACCTCGTCGCGGTGGTTGGCGTTGATGAACCGCGCGATGCGGTCGCGTGCGCCTTCGTAGGCGGCGGTCGCTTCCTCGCCCAGCTGGTGCACCGCGCGCGAGACGTTGGCGTTGTTCTCGCGGTAGAAACGGTCCACCGCCTCGATCACCACGCGCGGCTTCTGCGCGGTGTTGGCGTTGTCCAGGTACACCAGCGGCTTGCCATGCACCGTGCGCGCGAGCAGCGGGAAGTCGGCGCGGACGGCGGCGACGTCGAAGGGGGTGGCGGTCATCGGAGAGCCGGGATTGGGGATTGGAGATGGGGGATTGGGTGCGGGGCCACCCACCGCGACCGTGTCATTCATTGGCGGAGCCAGCGCCGCGGGTCGCCACCCTGGGTAGGGCGGGTTTCAACCCGCCACGCGGGTGGCGGGGTAAACCCCGCCCTACACGGCTGATGGCGCGAAGAGCGCCCCCATCCGGCCTGTCGGCCACCTTCCCCCGCTGCGCATGGGAAGGGAAAGCAGCGGGCGTTTGTAGGAGCCCACCCTGTGGGCGACCCAGCGCGGCGGCCATCGCGATTACGGCGCGGACACCATCCCCACCCAACCCTCCCCTTGAAGGGGAGGGCTTTGGGGCGCCGCGCTCGTGGCGGTCGGTTGCTGCCGCGGTGGCTCGATCGCGCACAGGGTGCGCTCCTACAAGGGCATTCGGATATCCGGGCTGTTGTGGGAGCCCACCCTGTGGGCGACCTGCCGGGGCGACGGGGTCGCGCACAGGGTGCGCTCCTACAAGGGCATGCGGATATCCGGGCTGTTGTAGGAGCCCACCC
>JAEZQS010000023.1 GCA_023412995.1 Pseudomonadota bacterium | reverse complement strand
CGAAGACATCGCCGCCCACGTAGTTGCCGCTGCGCCCGATCGCGTGGATCGCGTCGCCGCCGGGCAGCGCGCCCGGCACCAGCGGCGCGGCGCGCCAGGGGCCGGCGTGTTCGTCGAGGCGCGCGGCCAGGGCCTGCAGTTCGTTGTCGTCGGCGAAGTTGGCGCCCATGGAGTTGTTCCTGTCGAAGCCTTGCTGGGTGTAGAGGTCGCGCGGCAGCGGAATGCGCGGATGCGGGATCGAGTCGAAGCCGGCGACGGTGGTGACCGGGTCCTGGACCAGGTCGGCGACCGGCACGTCCTCGTCGGTGATGCGGTTGACGAAGCTGGAGTTGGCGCCGTTCTCGAGCAGGCGCCGCACCAGGTACGGCAGCAGGTCCTCGTGGCTGCCCACCGGCGCGTACACCCGGCACGGCACGCCCAGGCGGTCGGCCGGCACGACTTCGGCGTACAGGTCGTCGCCCATGCCGTGCAGCTTCTGGTGCTCGTACGGGCGGCCCTTGGCGATCGCGCGGATCGCGGCGATGGTCTGCGCGTTGTGGGTGGCGAACATCGGATACAGCGCGTCGCCGTGGCCGAACATGCGCTTGGCCGTGGCCAGGTAGGACACGTCGGTGTTCTGCTTGCGGGTGAACACCGGATAGCCGGCCTGCCCCTCGACCTGTGCGCGCTTGATCTCCGCGTCCCAGTACGCGCCCTTGACCAGGCGCACCGGGATGCGGCGGCCGACGCGGCGGGCCAGGTCGGCGAGGAAGTCGATCACGAACGGCGCGCGCTTCTGGTAGGCCTGCACCGCCAGGCCGTAGCCTTCCCAGCCCTCGAGCGAGGGGTCGGAGAAGGTCGCTTCGATCAGGTCCAGCGACAGCTCCAGGCGGTCGCTCTCCTCGGCGTCGACCGTGTAGCCGATGCCGTAGGCCTTCGCCAGCCGGGCCAGCTCGAGCACCGCCGGGGCCAGTTCGGCCAGCACGCGTTCGCGCTTGGCGTGCTCGTAGCGCGGGAACAGCGCGGAGAGCTTGATCGAGATGCTCGGCGCGGCGAAGACATCGCCGCCCACGTAGTTGCCGCTGCGCCCGATCGCGTGGATCGCGTCGCGGTAGGCCTGCAGGTAGCGCCTGGCGTCCTTCAGCGTCAGCGCGCCCTCGCCGAGCATGTCGAACGAGTAGCGGTAGGCGGCGTTGTCGCCCTTCTTCGAGCGCGACAGCGCCTCGCCGATGGTGCGGCCCATGACGAACTGGTGGCCCATGATCCGCATCGCCTGGCGCACGGCCAGGCGCACCACCGGCTCGCCGACCCGGCCGACCAGGCGCTTGAACGCGCCGGGCACGTCGTGGCGGGTGAGGTCGTTGAGGTTGACCAGCTTGCCGGTGAGCATCAGGCCCCAGGTCGAGGCGTTGACCAGCACCGACTCGCTCTGGCCCAGGTGCTTCTCCCAGTCGGCGTCGCCGAGCTTGTCGCGGATCAGCTTGTCGGCCGTCTCCTGGTCGGGGATGCGCAGCAGCGCCTCGGCCACGCACATCAGCAGCACGCCTTCCTCGCTGGAGAGGTCGTACTGGCGCATGAAGGACTCGACCGCGCTATGGTCGGCCGCGCGGGCGCGCACGCGCGCGACCAGTTCGGCGGCGCGCGCGAGCACCAGTTCACGCTCGGCCGGGGCGAGGGTGGCCTCGGCCAGCAGCTCGTCGACGGCTTCGGTTTCGTCGCGCGTCCACGCGGCGGTGATGCGCGCACGGGCCGGTTCCGGCGCGGGCGGCAGTTCGGGGGTCAGGATCTCGTTCAAGCGGGCACCCTGTCGGGGCACGTGGTGCCCGGCGCAAGTGGCGCGTAGTGTAGTGACCGCACCCCCGCCGGCAAAGGACGGCGGCCACCGGTCGCGGCCGGCGCGGGGTGCGGCAGGTTGCCGCTGCCGCCAGCGGTCCACTATCATCGTTCGTTACGCTGCCGGGGATTGCGGGCACGCGGCGACGCCGCGGCCGGTCCTTGCGCGCGGCGCAACCGGGCGCAACGGGTCGGGCGCGACGAGTACTGGAGAAGGTGGTGAAGGCGATGATTTCATCCGGGGTCCTGCGCGCCAGCCGCGCGTTCGCGGTGCTCGCATTGCTGGCCAGCGCGCCGGTGTTCGCCAATCCCCAGCCGTGGCAGCTCAACATGCCCGAGGGCGTGACGAGCATCGCCAACCGCATCCACGGCGTGCACATGCTCGCCCTCTGGGTGTGCGTCGGCATCGGCGCGGTGGTCTTCACGGCGATGATCATCGCCATGGTGCGCTTCCGCAAATCGAAGGGCGCGGTGGCCGAGACCTGGAGCCACAACACCAAGATGGAAGCGGTCTGGACCACCATCCCGGTGATCATCCTGATCGTTATGGCGTGGCCGGCGACCACCCTGCTGGTGGACATGTCCGACGTCGAGAACTCGGACATGACCATCAAGGTCACCGGCTACCAGTGGAAGTGGCGCTACGAGTACGTGGACTACTTCGACCAGGCGCCGGGCGTGGACTTCGTTTCCAGCATCGACGCCGATTCCGACCGCGCGCGCCAGCTCGATTCGGGCATCGACCCGCACTCGGTGCGCGACGGCGACTACGCCAGCTACCTGCTCAACGTCGACAAGCCGCTGGTGCTGCCGGTGGGCGTCAAGGTGCGCTTCGTCGTCACCGCCGACGACGTGATCCATTCCTGGTGGGTTCCGAGCCTCGGCTGGAAGCAGGACGCCATCCCCGGGATGATCAACGACAACTGGACCCGCATCGACGTACCCGGCATCTACCGCGGGCAGTGCGCCGAGCTGTGCGGCCGCGACCACGCCTTCATGCCGATCGTAGTGAAGGCGGTGCCGAAGGCCGAGTTCGAACAGTGGCTTGCCGGCCAGAAGGCGGCACGCCCCGACGCTGCCGCCGCGACCGCGCAGGTCGCCACATCGACCGCGCCGCGCGGCTGACCAGATCACTCGAGGTTCCACGCAATGTCCGCAGTCAATCCCGCCATCGACCACGACGTGCACGACGCCCACGACCACAAGCCGGAGGGTTTCCTGCATCGCTGGCTCTTCACCACCAACCACAAGGACATCGGGACGCTTTACCTGGTGTTCTCGCTGACGATGTTCTTCATCGGCGGCTCCATGGCGATGCTGGTGCGCGCCGAGCTGTTCCAGCCCGGCATGCAGCTGATGCAGCCGGAATTCTTCAACCAGATGACCACCGTGCACGCGCTGGTGATGATCTTCGGCGCGGTCATGCCGGCGTTCGTCGGCCTCGGCAACTGGATGATCCCGCTGATGATAGGCGCGCCGGACATGGCGCTGCCGCGCATGAACAACTGGTCGTTCTGGATCCTCCCGTTCGCCTTCTTCCTGCTGCTGTTCGAACTGTTCCTGCCCGGCGGCGGCCCGCAGGGCGGATGGACGATGTACCCGCCGCTCTCGCTCCAGGGCGGCAGCAACGTCGCCTTCATGATCTTCGCCATCCACCTCGCCGGCATCAGCTCGATCATGGGCGCGATCAACATCATCGCGACCATCCTCAACATGCGCGCGCCGGGCATGGACCTGCTGAAGATGCCGGTGTTCGTGTGGAGCTGGCTGATCACCGCCTTCCTGCTGATCGCCGTCATGCCGGTGCTGGCCGGCGCGGTCACCATGCTGCTGACCGACAAGTTCTTCGGCACCAGCTTCTTCCACGCCGCCGGCGGCGGCGACCCGGTGCTCTACCAGCACGTGTTCTGGTTCTTCGGGCACCCCGAGGTCTACATCATGATCCTGCCGGCGTTCGGCATCGTCAGCGAGATCATCCCGACCTTCTCGCGCAAGCCGCTGTTCGGCTACCAGGCGATGGTGTACGCGCTCGCCTCGATCGCGTTCCTGTCGTTCCTGGTGTGGGCGCACCACATGTTCACCGTCGGCATGCCGCTCGGCGGCGAGCTGTTCTTCATGTATGCCACCATGCTGATCGCGATCCCCACCGGCGTGAAGGTGTTCAACTGGATCACCACGATGTGGCGCGGCTCGCTCACCTTCGAGACGCCGATGCTGTTCGCGGTGGCGTTCGTGGTGCTGTTCACGATCGGCGGCTTCTCCGGCGTGATGCTGGCGATCGTGCCGGCCGACTTCCAGTACCAGGACACCTACTTCGTCGTCGCCCACTTCCACTACGTGCTCGTGACCGGCGCGATCTTCGCCATCATGGGCGCCACCTACTACTGGCTGCCGAAGTGGTCGGGCAACCAGTATTCCGAGCGCTGGGGGCAGATCCACTTCTGGTCGAGCGTGATCTCGGTGAACGTGCTGTTCTTCCCGCAGCACTTCCTCGGCCTCGCCGGCATGCCGCGGCGCATCCCCGACTACAACGTCGCCTTCGCCGACTTCAACATGATGAGCTCGATCGGCGGCTTCTGGTTCGGCGCCAGCCAGCTCATCTTCGTCGGCGTGGTGATCCATTGCGTGTACTTCTCGCGCCAGCGCGCCACCATGCAGGTGTGGGAAGGCGCGCGCGGGCTGGAATGGACGGTGCCCTCGCCGGCGCCGCACCATACCTTCACGGTGCCGCCGGTGATCGACAGCAGCAAGCTGGCGCACGGCGACGTCACGCATTGAAGCCGGCGGCGTGCCATGCACGAGCATGAGCCCGCAGGCGATCCCGCGCGCCGCCACGCGCGGCGCACCGCCTGGATCGTCGGCGCCGTGGCGCTGGCGATCTACCTCGGTGCGATCCTCGCGGCGGCGCTGAGATGAGCCAGCCGGCAACCGACCGCAGCGCGCGCAACCGCGGCGTCCTGCGCATGGCGGCACTGGTCTCGGCCGGCGCGTTCCTGTTCGGGTTCGCGATGGTGCCGCTGTACCGGGTGGTGTGCGAACACGTGCTCGGCATCAAGCTGGCCGAGGGCGCCGTCGACCAGCGCGCGCTGGCCGGGCTGCACGAGGACGACTCGCGCCTGGTCACGGTGCAGTTCGTCGCCAGCGTCAACAGCAAGCTGCCGTGGGCCTTCACCCCCGAGCGCACCAGCATCCAGGTGCACCCGGGCAAGCTGGTCGAGGCGTGGTTCGATGCCAGCAACCAGTCGGGCGAAGCGATCGTCGGCAACGCGGTGCCCAGCATCGCGCCCGGCAGCGCCTCGCAGTACTTCAACAAGACCGAATGCTTCTGCTTCACCGAGCAGGTGCTCGGGGCAGGCGAGTCGCGCCGCATGCCGGTGCGCTTCTACGTCGATCCGCGCCTGCCCGAAGGCATCCGCGAGCTCACCCTGTCGTACACTTTCTACGAGAACGACGTCGCCACCCGGCGTCTTTCCGCGACCGGCTCGCCGCTGCCGGCGGCGGGCTGAGGCAACGATGCCGGTGCCGGGTGGCACCGCCGGATGATCCGCCCCGACCGGGCGGCAGGACCCCCAACGCAATCGAGACCGGAACAGCCGCCATGGCGCAAACACAAGGTGCTTACTACGTCCCCCACGGCAGCCACTGGCCGATCGTCGGCTCGTTCGGGCTGTTCGGCACGGTGCTGGGCGCCGGGATCTGGCTCAACGGCGCGGGCGTGGGCAAGCCGGTCATGGCGGTCGGCATCGCCCTGCTGCTGCTCATGCTGTTCGGCTGGTTCGGCACCGTCATCCGCGAATCCGTGCACGGCATGTACAACAAGCAGGTCGACGTGTCGTTCCGCATGGGCATGCTGTGGTTCATCTTCTCCGAGATCATGTTCTTTGGCGCGTTCTTCGGCGCGCTGTTCTACGCGCGCATGTACTCGGTGCCCTGGCTCGGCGGCGAAGGCGACGGCGCGCTGACCAACTACTTCCTGTGGCCGGACTACTCGGCCTCGTGGCCGACCAACGGCCCCGGCAACATCGGTGGCAGCTACTCCACCATGTCGCCGTGGGGCATCCCGCTGCTCAACACCCTGCTGCTGCTGTCCTCGGGCGTGACCATCACCATCGCGCACCACGCGCTGCGTGCCGGACACCGCGCGCGGCTGCTGGTGTTCCTCGCCGCCACCGTCATCCTGGGCGCGGTGTTCCTCGGTTTCCAGGTGTACGAGTACGCGCACGCCTACGGCCACCTCAACCTGACGCTCGGCAGCGGCATCTACGGTTCGACGTTCTTCATGCTCACCGGCTTCCATGGCCTGCACGTGACGCTCGGCGCCATCATGCTGACGGTGATCTGGTTCCGCAGCGCCAAGGGCCATTTCACGCGCGACAACCATTTCGGTTTCGAGGCCGTCGCCTGGTACTGGCACTTCGTCGACGTCGTGTGGCTGGGGCTGTTCCTGTTCGTCTACGTCTTGTGAGGCCGGGAATGGGGAATCGGGAATAGGGAATGGCCTGGAGCCGGAGTCGCAGCTTCCAGGCCTTTGACCATTCCCTGTTCCCCATTCCCCATTCCCTGCTTCAAATGCCATGCGGCCGGATCAGCCCGGTCCAGATGCCGGCGATGACGAGCAGGATCAGCACCACCGACAGCGCGATGCGGCGGGTCAGGGCCTTCAGCGTGCGGTCGCTGTCGCCCTTGTCGGTCATCATGAAGTAGAGGCCGGCACCGAGGTTGTAGATGATCGCCGCGAAGAAAAGCAGGATCAGGATCGTGCTGGCCATGGGCGCGGGTTCCTGCCGGCGCTGCCGGCCGGCCGAGCGCCCGAGTATAGCGCCGCGCCGTGGCTAGGCACTGGCACCGCCCGCGCCTGCCCTGGATCGTCCTGACCCTGGCAGGCGCGGCGTTTTTCCTGGCGCTGGGCAGCTGGCAGGTTCGACGCGCGCACGAGAAGGTGCGCCTGTTCGCCGCGTTCGCCGGCGCCGCCACCCAGCAGCCGGTCTCCCTCGAAGCAGCCCGCCGCCAGCCGGGCGCGGTGCCCTATCCCCTCGTCACGGTGCGTGGCCGCTTCGACCCGCAGCATGCCTGGGTGCTGGAGAACCGCATCCACGACGGCCAGGCCGGCGTTATGGTGTTCGGCCTGTTCGAGCCGCTCGACGGCAGCGTGCCGTTGCTGGTCAACCGCGGCTTCCTGCCGCGCGGATTGCGTGCGGAGGAGCCCCCCATCCCGCCGCCACCGGATGGCCCACGCCAGCTGGCGGCACTGTACGCGCCGCCGCCGGGCACCGCCCTGCGCATGGGTGGCGACGCGCTGCCGCGGCAGGCGACCTGGCCCAAGTCCACCATCTACCTCGACCTCGACGAGGTCGCGGCCGACCTCGGCCGTCACCTCGACTCACGCATCCTGCTGCTCCTGCCCGAACCCGGCACGCCGTTCGTGCGCGAATGGACGCCGCAGGTGTTCCCGCCGGAGCGCCACCTGGCCTACGCCTTCACCTGGTTCGCCTTTGCGCTGGTGGTGCCGGTCGCCTTCACCCTGGTCCACTGGCGGCGCGAGGAAGACACCTCTCCATGACACCCGATTCCCGCCAGCGCCTGCGCCTGGTCCTCGTGCTGACCCTGTTCGCCATCCCGCTGCTGGCGGCGATCGTGCTGCATGCGCTGGACTGGCGCCCACCCGGCACGCGCAACCATGGCGAGCTGGTCGATCCGCCGCGCGACCTCACCGGCGCGCGCTTCCTGCTCGAGGACGGCAAGCCGCTGGCATGGCGCGATGCCGACTGGTCGTGGACGGTCTTCGCCATCGCGGGACCCGACTGCGCCGAGGCCTGCCTCGCGCGCATCGACGAACTGCGGCGGGTTCGCGTCAGCCTCAACGAAAACGCGCCGCGCGTCCGCGTGCTGGTGGTCGGTGCCACCCTGCCCGCGACACGGCGTGCCGCGCTCTCGCCGGTCGCGGTGGCGCATGATGCGGATGCGTCCCTGGCCGACCTGCGTCCGGCGGCGGGCGAACTGGCCGCTGCACTGGCCGATCCACACGGCTTCCTCGTCATGCGCTATGCGCCCGGCTACGACGCCAGCGGATTGCGCAAGGACCTCTCCCGCCTGGTGAAGCAATGACCCTGCGCATCCGGTTCACCCCGTTCCGGCTGGCCGCGTTCGCCACCGCGTTCGCCTTCCTCGTGATCGTCTTCGGCGCCTTCGTGCGCCTGTCCCATGCGGGACTCTCCTGCCCGGACTGGCCGACCTGCTACGGCCAGGCCACCTGGCCCGGCCACGAACAGGCCATCGAGCGCGCCAACGCCGCGTTCCCCGAGCGCCCCTTCGAAACGCACAAGGCCTGGCGCGAACAGGTGCACCGGATGATTGCCGGCACGCTCGGCCTGCTGGTCTTTGCGCTCGCGCTCACCGCCGCGTGGCGCCGGCGCGCGCTGCTCGCCGGCCTCGTGGTGGCCGCGCTCGCCGCGGCGGGCGGCGTGTGGCTCTACATGCATGGCGCCTACGTCGCTTCCGGCTGCCTGTCCGCGCTCGCCATCGCCTTGCCGCTGGTGGCCGCCGCGCGCCTGGATCGCCCGGCCCCGTGGCGGATCGCGGTCGCGACCTTCGCGGTGATCGTGTTCCAGGCCATGCTCGGCATGTGGACGGTGACCTGGCTGCTGAAACCCATCGTCGTGATGGGCCACCTGCTGGGCGGCTTCCTCACCTTCGTCCTGCTCGGCACCGTCGCCCTGCGCCTGGCCGGGCCACCGGCAGCGACGCCCGCGCAGCGGCAGCTGAAGCCGCTGGTGCTGGGGGCGCTGGTGCTGCTGGCGCTGCAGGTGGCGCTGGGAGGGTGGACCAGCGCCAACTATGCCGCGCTCGCCTGCGGCATCGATTTCCCGCGCTGCGCCGGCCAGTGGTGGCCGACAATGGATTTCCACGAGGGCTTCGTGATCTGGCGCGGCATCGGTGTCAACTACGAGGGCGGCGTGCTCGACGGCGCCGCCCGCGCCGCCATCCACGTCAGCCACCGCATCGGTGCGGCGCTGGTGTTCGCCTGGGTGCTGTCGCTGGCGGTGCTGGCCTGGACGCGTGGGCTGCGCGGGTACGCCGTATTGCTCGGCGTGCTGGTGTGCACCCAGGTCGCGCTCGGCATCGCCAACGTGATGGCCGCCCTGCCACTGGCGATCGCGACCGCGCACAATGGCGTGGCGGCCTTGCTGCTGCTCAGCCTCGTCGCCCTCCTCGTGCGCGTCACCTCCACCCCCGAGACGGTGCCTCCGCTGCGACCCCGCTCCTGATCGCGTCACCGGCATCCCGTCTGGTGCCGCGCATCCGCTCTTCCCAATCCCGAATCCCCAATCCCCGCTCGATGTCCTTCGCCTCCCAGTACCTCGAACTCACCAAGCCGCGCATCGTCGCGCTGATCGCCTTCACGGCGGTCATCGGCATGCTGCTGGCGGTGCCCGGCATGCCGCCGCTGCGGCAGGCGATTGCCGGCACGATCGGCATCTGGCTGGCGGCGGCGTCCGCGGCGGCGCTCAACCACCTGATCGACCAGCGCATCGACAAGGTGATGGCGCGCACCTCCCAGCGACCGCTCGCGACCGGTACGCTGCAGCCGGCCCAGGTGCTGGCGTTCGCGCTCGCCCTCGGCACGCTGTCGATGGCGATCCTTATCGCCTTCGTCAATACGCTGACGGCGGTGCTGACCTTTGCTTCCCTGATCGGCTACGGCATCGTCTACACCGCGTTCCTCAAGCGCGCGACGCCGCAGAACATCGTGATCGGCGGCGCTGCCGGCGCCGCGCCGCCGGTGCTGGGGTGGGTGGCGGTCACGGGGCAGGTGCATCCGCACGCGCTGCTGCTGTTCCTGATCGTCTTCATCTGGACGCCGCCGCATTTCTGGGCGTTGGCCATTTTCCGCCGCGACGACTACGCGCGCGCCCAGGTGCCGATGCTGCCGGTCACCCATGGCGTCACCTACACGCGCTGGCACGTGCTGTTCTACACGGTGCTGCTGGTGGTCATCACCGTGCTGCCCTGGCTCACCGGCATGAGCGGCCTGTTCTATCTCGGCGGCGCGCTGGTGCTCGGCGGCGGTTTCCTCTGGTACGCGATCCGCCTGATGGACGACTCGGACCTTTTCTTCCCGATGCGCGTCTTCAACTATTCCATCGTCTACCTGATGGCGCTGTTCGCCTTCCTGCTGGTCGACCACTGGCTGCTGCCGACCGCGTCCACGACGGGATTGCTGTTGCAGCGGGTGGCCTGACGCGCGTTCAGCCCGGCATGCCGCCAGGATCGCCCCGCTTGGCATCCTCCTCGCGTTCCTCCCGGGGCTTCCCTGCGTGCGCGCGATCGAGGTGGGCCCGCCAGTGCTGGTGAGCCACACGCCTGACGGAACGCCGACGCAGGGAATCTGCTTCGCGCCGCTGCCCTGCCGCAACGACAGGTTCACGGGCTTCAGCTGCATGGCGGTGGACGTCATCCATCAGTGCGTCGGATCCTCAGCGCCACTGAGCTATGCTCGCACCAATACACGGAGGGCGTCATGGCGCGCTGGAAGCCTTTCGGCTGCACGATTCGCATCATCATCGCCACGGCGTTCCTGGCGACAGCCTCCCTTGCAGCTGCCGGCGTCGACCTGATTGAGGTGGGCATCGATCCACCTGAGCCGCCGCCACCGCCGAAGCTGTTCGCATGGGTCGTTCCGCAGGAAGAGCCGCAGAATGGGTACGAAGCGGCGTGGTCCATTGCCATCGAACAGACCGCAATCGAGCAGCCAGCTGAAGCGATCGAGCTGAACCTGCCGGACCGCGATCCGGTAATCGTGGACCGGCTGCACTGGGAGGGCCGCCGGGGCTACATCCCTTCACAACAAGGGTACGCAGGCCAGATTCCCGATCCCGGCGCGGACGCGTCGGACTTTTCCTGGCGCTGGTATGGGAAATCCCCCAAGGGCTATACGGTCGCGTTGACCATGGTCGAAGGGAACCTCGCGGGGCGGGTGTGGGCGCCAGAAAACGTTCACTATGCGCTGGAACCCGGCCCTGCAGGTAGCGTGCTCGGGCTCGTGCAACAAGGGTTCTGGACCATGCATCCGCCGGCAACGGAGGAGCCGCCTGACATGCCGCTGAGCGCGGTCATTCCGGCAGGCATTATCTCCAAAGGTGGCGCAATCGGTTCTGGTAAATGGGATCTGACGTGCAGCGGGCCCTTACCATCGGGCTACCACCCAATCGATGTGCTGGTGATGTACACGCCCGGCATTATAACCCCGCCACCCTTCGGCACGGGTTATGCAAATGTGACTGCGCTTCGCGCAGCGGTCCAATCGGCTTTGGACGACGCAAATCAAGCGTTGCGAAACGTAGACATAGGAAACTATGTATACGTACTCAGGGGTTTGGAACCCGCAGATCCATTCAACTACGACGGAGCGACTATTACAACAGCCCTTGACAAATTGTCCGGAATTCAGCGAATTTCACCACCGACAAGCCCATGGTGTACGTTTCCCGGCAACACGTACGTCGCATCGCGGCGTGCCACAATGTGGGCAGACGTAGTTGCATTGGCTCGCCGAGATCAGAATCCAAATCCACTTCAACGAACGTGTGGCGTATCCCGCGCGCAACGTCATGTAGAGATTCTCGATTGCCCGCGTGATCCAGGTCCTGGGTACTCACAGTTCTCATATCTAGTTTTTGATCCGGCTTGTTCGGCAGACTTGATGAATTTCGCGCACGAACTGGGACATGTCGTGGGAATGGAGCATGATCCGAAGAATGCAAAGCCACTAGTATCTCCCAACAAACCATCCTGCCCGTGGTCTTTTGGACATCGGCGTGCAGATGGAGGCCAGCGCTTTCGGTTTCACACCATCATGGCGTATGCGGTGGATGATCCGGCGCCAGGTGGCCTGCAGGGTCCGCCGCAATGCGCATCGGCGACAGACTGTCCACTTATAGACGCCTACTCCGATCCCGTGCTGGAGTGGGCTGGCTATGACGATGGCGTAAGCATGCCGCCGTTTGGACTACAACCGCTGGGCGCGATCATCGGGGCATGGCCGATTGGGGATATTGTGAATCCCTCGTGGCGCGATTCTATTGCATCGGATACCTTGGCGAGGCTGGCTCCGACTGTTTCTGATTTTTATCCTCGTCCTGATATCATCTTCTGGGATGGATTTGATTGGTGATTCTATCATACTAATCTTAGTGTATTCGATGAACGGCGATACTGTATTCGCATTTTTGTTCCAGTTCGTCGCGCGCATATGCTGCCTCCGTGGCCGGCAGAACGAAGGCTTCTGCGGGAGAAGCGGTATCGATCTTCGCTAAAGCCGGGATACCCGAGGCGCAGGCCAGGAGGCCATTTTGTTGGCGGAAAATGTCGTATATCCGGTGCGGTGCGGAATGAATATTCAACCGCTGTACTGGTTGTCCAAGCGCCGGTCAAGCTAATATTTGCCGATGGTGGGAGGTCGGCACCTTCAGGTGCGTTCCATTGACGAAGATCGTAATTCAAACGTTACTGTGTCTAGTGCCAATTTCCGCCGCAGCATTCTCGGCTGATCTTCCTCGGCTGGCAAGTGCGACTCGCGACGGAAGCCCGACGCATGGAGTATGTTATGGTCCTGTTTTATCACGACGTGCACAATTCATTGGCATCAGTTGCTTTGCCATGGACATTCTCCCCGGAGAACCAGGTATTGGTGATGCATTGCTACATGAAATCAAGTCAGGGCAAACAGTTGCCTTGAGTCTTACAAGTGCTGGTGATTGGGGCGATTGCCCCGGCAGTCAGGAGGCTGGTACGTGCGCGAGTGCGATTGTCGGCGTTGACGACGATGGAAGTCGTGCGCTCCTCGCATCAGGTGCGAGTCTTTCGCCGGAGGTTCCGGCGAACCCACCGGACTTTGCGTATCCCGAAGTCTATTTACGGCAGGTCGATCAGGGCGTCACGAGTTGGCTGACGCAACCGCCACCGGGTTCCACGTTGTATGGATATCCCCAACCTTGGGACGTGGCGTTCGGTCGGACGGAACTGCTGTTCCAATCGGACATCAACGAACAGGGGTATGCCGACGCCAACGGGTCCTTTTCGGATCTGTACGTCAAACATTGGGTTTCCGGCGAGGTGGAATTGATCTCGGCGGATCCAACAGGCGCTCAAAGTGATGGATACATGTCGATGGCGTCTTTTTCTTCGGACGGCCGTTTTGTCGTCTTCTCGAGTTCCGCCAGCAACCTGACCGACGACAACCCCGCCCACTTCTACAACCTGTTTCTGCGCGATCGCACCCTCGGCACCACGCGCCGATTGACGTTTCCCCCGGGTGGCGGCGAGTTCGCCTCCTCGCCGTATTTCACTTCGCGGCCGGTGATCACGTCTGACAACCGGCAGGTGGTTTTTTCTGCCGCGGGCGTTCCCTTCACTGAAGAGGATGTGCCGCCGTACGGCGGCATCTACGAGATCGAGCTCGCGTCGGGTGCCATCCGAAGCATCCCGCGCACAACCAGTGGCGAGTTGCCGAACGCACCGGTGGGTCGTCCCGCACTCAGCGCCGACGGTCGGTTCCTGGCGTTTCTCTCCAGCGCCACCAACCTGACGGCCGAGCCGGGCCCGGTTCCCGCGGTCTTTGTCCAGGATCGCCGTACCGGCGAGACGATCAGCGTCAGCGCGCCGCTGGGAACGCCACCCGATCCGTTTGCGCCCGCGATTGCCATCTCCGCCGACGGCTCGACCGTCGCGTTCGAATGGCCGCAGTGGAATGCGACCTGGCCGACCCTGCTGGACAGCCAGCAGGTCTACACCGTACGTCTGTGGGAGACCGCGCCGGTTGTCGCCCCCACTGCGGTTCCGCTGGGAACCGCTCCGGCCTTGCTGCTGCTGGCGGCAGGGCTTGCCGGTGTGGCGTGGAGCACGTCGCGGCGCCGACCGGGGATTGCGGCGCTGCGCGTGCGCCGCGGTGTCCCCCGGGAGATGGCGCGAAGGCAGGCGGCGCGCCGCTGACGACGGCCTGGATCAGGCCGGGCCTGCCTCCCCGCCAAGCAGATGCCGCTGCCAGAACAGCATGGTCGCGGCGCGAAAGTAGTCGACGTTCGGCTTCTTGCGGAAGCCGTGGCCCTCGTCGCCGAACTGCAGGAACCACACCTCGCCGCCGTTGCCGCGCACGGTGCGGACGATCTGTTCCGCCTCGCTGGCCGGCACGCGCGGGTCGTTGGCGCCCTGGGCGACGAACAGCGGGATGGTGATCGCCCGGGCATTCGTGGTGGGCGAGATCTTCTCCAGGTGCGCGAGCATGGCCGGATCGCGTTCGTCGCCGTACTCGGCGCGGCGGAGGTCGCGCCGGTACCCCTGCGTGTTGGTGAGGAAGGTGACGAAGTTGGAGATGCCGACGATGTCGATGCCGGCGCGCAGGCGGTCGTTGTAGTGCGTCATCGCGGCCAGCACCATGTAGCCGCCGTAGGAGCCGCCATACACCGCAACACGGCTGGCATCGAGTTCCGGACGGGTGGCGATCCAGTCGAGCAGGGCGCCGATGTCGCGCACCGAATCCTCGCGCTTCATGCCGTTGTCGAGCTTGAGATAGCCCTTGCCGTAGCCGGCGGAACCACGCACGTTGGGCACCAGCACGGAAATCCCGAGCTGGCCGGCGAGGTACTGGATGTCGGCGCTGAATCCCGGCCGTGCCTGCGATTCCGGCCCGCCATGGATCATGATCACCACCGGTGCGCGGCCGCCCGCCGGGCGCACGGGTCGGTACCAGAAGGCCGGGATGCGCCGTACCTGGCCGTCGACGCGGTCGAAGGTGGGGAAGTGCACCAGCTCGGGTGCGACGAAGGTTGCAGGGTCCAGTCCGCCCACTTCGCTGGTGGTCCAGCGCGCCAGCGTCGGCTCCGCGTCGCCCTCGCCCAGCGTGATCGCGTAGGCATCGCCTGTCGCGGTCGCGGAGCCGAAGGTGAAGCCGAGGTGGCGACCGTCCGGGCTGAACTCGAGGCCGCGCACGATGCCGAGCGGCATGTTCGCCGGCAGGGGCAGCGCCTTGCGCGTCTTCGCGTCGAGCAGGTGCAGCACGCCATAGCCGTCCTCGTTGCTGACGAAGGCGATGCGGCGACCGTCGCGCGAGAGGGCGAATTCCTCCACGTCCCACGGAATGTCCTCGCCCACGGTAACGATGCGGTCGCTGGCGAAGTCGTGGAAGCGCAGGCGCAGGAACTCGCTGCCTTCGTCGGAGGTGAACCAGGCGCCGCTCCCGTCCGGCGCGAAGCGGAAGGCGCCAAAGGCGGCCGTGCCCTCCACGGGGAACCGCGTCAGCTTGCCGCTGGCGAGATCGACCACCCCGGGGTGCATCTCGTTGATCGATACGACCTGCTGCACCAGCAGGCGCTTGCCGTCGGGCGAGAAATCGGTGGCTTCCCAGTGGCCGCCTTCGGCCACCACGGGCTTCGCGTCGCCGCTGGCGAGGTCGAGCACCCAGACGTCGGTGTCCTTGCCGTTGCGCGCGGTGCTGCTGTAGGCGAGGGATGCGCCGTCGTGCGACCAGACGGGACTCGCGTTGCGCGACGTGCCGTCGGTCAGGAGTTTCGTGTCGCGCGTGGCGAGGTCGAACCAGTAGAGCTGCCAGAACTCCGAACCGCCGGCATCCCGGCCGAACACGAAGCCGTCGCGGCGCGGGTTCGCCGCGACGCTGGTCACCGGCTCGTCGTAGAAGGTGAGCTGTTCGCGCGCGCCACCGGGCTGCGCGACCCGATGCACCTGGGTGGTGTCGCCGAAGCGCGTGCTCACCAGCACGCCGCCGTCCGCGGTCCAGCCGGCGAACGCGGCGCTGCGCGTGTTCGAGTAGCGCTGCAGGCGCTGCACGAGATCCGGGGGAATGGGCGGGATGTTCTCGGTGACGCGGGTGCCGGCTTCCTCGCGCCGAACGTCGTCCTGCGCCAGCGCGACGAGTGGCAACGCCAGCGCGACGAGTGGCAACGCCAGCAGGAAGGCCAGCAGGGTGGTGGTCGGTCGGCGCATCGCAAGCATCCGGATCGGGGAAATCCGGCCAGCCTAGCGCGGTGCTCCGCAAAAGCCAAAACCGGTCGGATGGCTTCGGCCGGCACGGTCGCGATAGATGATCGCAAGGCGTTGCCGCGCACGCCTGTGGCATGCTGGCCATCGCAGACAGCGGAGGCTTCCATGAGCGTGCACGACTACAGCGCCACCACCATCGACGGCGACGAGCAGCGCCTGGACGCGTGGCGCGGCAAGGTGATGCTGATCGTCAACGTGGCGTCGAAGTGCGGTTTCACGCCGCAGTACGAAGGTCTCGAGGCGCTGTACCGGCGGCTCGAGGACCGCGGCCTGGTGGTGCTGGGTTTCCCGTGCGACCAGTTCGGCCACCAGGAACCGGGCAGCGAGGCCGAAATCGCGCAGTTCTGCTCGACCACCTACGGCGTTTCGTTTCCGATGTTCGCCAAGGTGGAAGTCAACGGCGAGGGCACCCACCCGCTGTACCGCTACCTCAAGCACGAGGCCAAGGGCCTGCTCGGCAGCGAGGCGATCAAGTGGAACTTCACCAAGTTCCTGGTCGACCGCGAAGGCAACGTGGTGCGCCGCTACGCGCCGACCGACACGCCCGAATCCATCGGCAAGGACATCGAGGCGATGCTGCCTGCGTAGTGTGGCCATGCCCGGTGTGGGAGGGACTTCAGTCCCGATCTCCCGCGGCGGTCTGGCCTCGTGACGACGGAAGCGCCGGCCGCCCTACAGTGGCGGCAGGCCGAGCCGTTCGCGCACGACCGGCGCCAGTGATCCCAGGCCGGCCTTGCGACCGAGCGCGAAGGCCGCATCCGGTGCCGTCCCTTCCTCCTGCGCCGCGGCCAGCGCCAGCAGCGCGCCGACGCGGTTGCCCGACGCGCAATGCAGCAGCACCGGGCCATCCGCTGCATCCAGCGCGCGTTCCAGCGCGGCCGCATTGGCGGGCGTGAGATCGGCCGCGCCCTCGATCGGCAGGCTGACGTAGCGCACGCCAAGGGAACGGGCAAGCGTCGCCTCGTCATACCCCCGCGGTTCGTCCTTTCCGCGCAGGTCGATCACCACATCGATGCCCTTGGCGGCGAATTCGCGCAGGGTCGCCGCATCGGGCTGGCCACCGGTATGCAGTCCCGTGCGGGGTTCGGCGAATGGCGCGGCCCCCGCTGTCGAAGCGGTGCAGGTGGCAAGCAGGGCAAGCAGCAGTCGGATCGGCATCACGCGTACCAGTGCAGGGTCGGCGCGTGCAGTATCCCGCGCCCGCGCCGCGCGCGGCAAACCCGCCACGTCATACCGCCAGCAGTGGTATATACCCGCGGTCCCCGCCCGGTCCTGCCGATGAGCACCACGTCCGCCCCCCGATTCGCCCGCAGCGACCTGCGCACGCTCGGCCTCGCGTCGCTGGGCGGCGCGCTCGAGTACTACGACTTCATCATCTTCGTCTTCTTCACCCAGGCGATCGGGCAGCTGTTCTTCCCGCCGGACACGCCCGACTGGCTGCGCCAGCTGCAGGCCTTCGGGCTGTTCGCCGCCGGCTACCTCGCGCGCCCGCTTGGCGGCATCCTGATGGCGCACTTCGGCGACCGAAGCGGGCGCAAGCGCATGTTCCTCCTGAGCGTGCTGCTGATGGCGCTGCCGACGCTCGCGATCGGGCTGCTGCCCACCTACGCCAGCATCGGCCATGCCGCGCCGATCGCCTTGCTGCTGCTGCGCATCCTGCAGGGTGCCGCGGTAGGTGGCGAGGTGCCCGGCGCGTGGGTGTTCGTGGCCGAGCACGCACCGCCACACCGCACCGGATTCGCCTGCGGCGTGCTCACGGCGGGACTCACGCTCGGCATCCTGCTCGGGTCGCTCGTCGCGGGCACCGTCACGGCCACGTTCGGCGCCGATGGCGTGCTCGAGTGGGCGTGGCGCTTGCCGTTCCTGCTGGGTGGCGTGTTCGGCCTCGGCGCCGTGTGGCTGCGGCGGTATCTCGATGAAACGCCCGTGTTCGAGGAGCTGCGCCGCCGCCGTGAACTCGTCGCCGGCGTGCCGCTCGCACGCGTGCTGCGTGGCCACGGCGACGCCGTCGCCCTGTCGATGCTGATGACGGTGTTGCTGACCGCGGGCATCGTGGTGGTGATCCTGATGACGCCGACCTTCGCGCAGAAGCCCTTCGGCATCCCGGCCGCGCTCGCCCTTGGCGCCGGCAGCTACGCGACGGCCGCGCTGACGATCGGTTGCATCGTGTTCGGCCTCGCCGCCGACCGCTTCGGTCCCTCGCGCGTGCTGCTGGCCGGCGCCCTCGTGCTGCCGTTCGCCGCCGCGCTGCTCTACCGCGTCATGGCGATCGCACCGGGACATTACGCGGCGGCCTACACGCTGGCCGGCTTCTGCGTGGGCGTGGTCGGTGTCGTGCCGACGGCGATGGTGCGCGCCTTCCCCGCCGCGATCCGCTTCTCCGGCATTTCCTTCGCCTACAACATCGCGTATGCGCTGGCAGGTGGACTGACGCCCTTGCTGGTCAGCTGGTGGATGCGCTTCGACAGCTACGCGCCCGTGTATCACGTGGCAATGGCTTGCGGCGGTGGGATGCTGGCCGTTTCCGCCTGGCGCAGGACCCTGCGCAGCACGCCAGCCGCACGCGACGCCATCGCCTGACAGCGACGTGCCGCGACGGCCTCCGAGGATGCGCGCCACTGCGCCGGCCCTGCGCCATCGACAGCATCGCGTCGCTGGCCTACCGTTGGCTGGATGACGAATCCGGCCTACCGCTTCGGCGATTTCCTGCTCGATCCCGCCAAGCGCCTCCTGCTTCGCGGTGGCGTGGCGCAGTCGCCGCCTCCGAAGGCCTTCGACACGATGGCCTACCTGTTGGCGCAGCGCGAGCGCGCCGTCGGCCGCGACGAGCTGATCGCGGCGGTCTGGGGCAAGGCGGAGATCAGCGACAACGCGCTGGGCCAGGTGATGCTGCAGGCGCGGCGCGCGCTCGACGATGGCGGCACCGATGGCCAGCGCATCATCCGGACGGTGCCGCGCTTCGGTTACCGCTGGGTCGCGCCGGTGGAAGAGGTAGCGCCGGCGACGGAGCCGCCATTGTCCTCCGGGCCAGCGTCGTCGCCTGCCGGGATAACGGATGCGCCCGCTCGGGAGGTTGGCGCTGCGCCCCTTGCAGTGGCTGCGCCGCGGCGCATGGGCTGGCGCAGTCTGGTCGGGCTTGCCGCCACCGTCCTCCTGGTGGCGGCGGGCTGGTGGATGGGCACGCGGCATGCGCCCGATCCGGACGGCGCGACCGGCGTGCAATCGCCTGCCGGCGCTGCCGTCGTGCTGCCGGTGGAGGTGCAGGCGCCCGCCGCGTCCGGCTGGGTGCGCCTGGGCGTGATGGACCTCGTGGCGGGGCAGTTGCGTGCGGCAGGGCTGGCGGTGGTACCCAGTGACAACGTGGTCGCCATGGCGCGCGGCCGCGTCGATGCCGGCGGCCAGCTGGATGCCGCGTCGCTCGGCCGTGCCTTCGAGGGAAGCCGCATCGTCGCGCCGCGTGCCATCCGCCGCGGCGAGCGCTGGACCGTCATCCTCGAGGTGGCCGGCAGCGACCTGCACGTGGAGGCGGATGACGCCGACGTCATCGCCGCGGCGCGGCTGGCCAGTGCGCGCCTGGCGCGGCGGATGGGCCTGCGTGATTCGCCGCCGATCGCCGGTGACGAGGACTTTTCGGGGCGCATGCAGCAGGTCCGCGCCGCGCTCCTTTCCGGTGACCTCGATGGCGCGCGCGCAATCCTCCTTGGCGTGGACGCGCGCGACCGCGGCCGCGCCGAGGTGCGGCAGCAGCTGGCGGAGCTGGATTTCCGGGCCGGCCGGCTCGACGAGGCCGAGGCCGCCTTCGCGGCGTTGCTGGCCGATGGCAGCACCGCCGATGCACCGCTCCTTCGCGCCCAATCCTTCAACACGCTGGCCAACATCGCCTACCAGCGCAACGATCCGGCCGCCGTCGCGCGCTGGTCGGAGCAGGCGCTGTCGGTGCTGGAGCGGCACGAGGATCCGCGCGAGCGTGGGCGCGCGCTGATCGGGCGTGCCAGCGCGCGCAGCGCACAGCACCGCTACGATGCGGCGCTGGCCGATTTCGCGCAGGCGCGCACGGCCTTGCAGGCGGCGGGCGACCGCCTTGCGCTCGCACGCGTCGACGCCTACCAGGGACTGCTGGAGGTCAACCGCGACCGGCCGGCCGATGCCCTGGCCCTGCTCGATGCGGCAGCGCCCCGCCTGCAGGCGTTCGATGCCGTGGTGGAGGAACTGCACGCGCGCGTCGGCATCGTGATGGCGCGCCTCGCCCTGCTCGAACCCGCCGCCGCGCTGGCCCAGTGCGAGCGCCTCGACGAGCTCGCGCGACGCGTGATCGACCCGCGCCGCCAGCATTACGCGACACTGGCGTGCATCGACGCACTGCTTGCCAACGGCCGGCTGGCCGATGCCACGGCTGCCCTGCGTTCCGTGCGCGACAGCGCGCAGCCGGAGCAAGCCACGCTGCTCAACCAGTCGCGCGTACAGCTGCACCGGCTGGCAGCTCGACGTGGCCTGATGGTGGGCGATGCCGCGGCGGCGGCGCGGGAGGCGGTGGCCGGTCTGGCGTTGCCGGCAGGCTTCGACTCGGACGGTGCGCGCGCGCGGCTCCTGCTGCTGGCATGGACGGCACATGACGCGCTTGCCGAGACCGGTCTCGCCAGCGGATTCGCCGCCGCAGCGGCCAGCTTCGACCGGCCCGGCCTGCCGGCCGATGCCCGCGTCCACCTCGCCCTGTTGCGCGCCGCCCAGGCACGCAGCGTTGGCAACGCCGAAGACGCCGAGGCTGCCTTCCGCGATGCCCTTGCCGCGGCCGATGCCAGCCGGCTGCCGGCCGATCTCCTTCTCGCGGCGCGGGCGTACGGTGCCGTGCTGCTCGAGGCCGGCGACACGACGCGTGCCAGCGCGCTGATCGGGCGCGTGGCGCCCTGGGCCACGCGCGACTTCGACGCCGCGCTGCTGCAGGTCCGCCTCCACCATGCATTGGGCCAGCGCGAGCCGTGGCAGGCGGCACTCGGCCAGGCCCTGGCACTCGCCGGCGAACGCCAGGTGCCGGTGGAACTGCGCACCCTGGCGACGCCGGCGCGCGTGGGGCGGGCCCTTCCAGATGGATCCCAAACGGCCCACTAACGGAAACGGCATGCGCGCCATGGCAGGGTGGGGCAGGCTGCAGGCGCGCACCGGCGCCGCCTACCTGGAGAGTCCCATGCCCCCGTCCATCCGTTCCATCCGACGCTGGTACCTGATGCCGACCCTGCTGCTCCTTGCGGCGGCGTCGCTGGCGCAGGCGGGCGGGCAGTTCCTGCCCACCGGCGACATGACGTCCGCGCGCGCGGTCTATGGCGTCGCCAAGCTCCACGACGGCCGCGTGCTCTACACCGGCGGAATCGCCGATTTCGGCGTGCACCTGCAGGTGGCGGAACTGTACGAGCCGGCCAGCGGGACCTTCTTGGCAGCGGGGCCGATGACCGAAATCCGCATGCGCCCGACCGTCGCCACCCTCGCCGATGGCCGCGTGCTGGTGCTCGGCGGCCGCGGCGGAAAGAACGGCGATGCCCTCGAAACCGCCGAGCTGTACGATCCGGTCAGCGGACTCTTCGAGGCCACCGGCAGCATGGCCGGGCCGCGCTACGTCGGCAGTGCCACGCTGCTGCCGGACGGGCGCGTGCTGGTGGCCGGCGGCCTGACTGCGCGCGACATCCTCTCCTCGGCCGAACTCTACGATCCGGCGACCGGCACCTTCAGTCCCACCGCGGACCTGCTCGAACCGCGCGTGCAGCCTGAAACGGTGCGCCTGGCCGATGGACGCGTGCTGTTTGCCGGGGGCGATGGCGTGGATGGTCCGCTGGGCAGCGCGGAGATCTACGATCCGGCCAGCGCCACCTTCGTTGCCACCGGGTCCATGGTGCAGGCGCGCTCCGTCCACTCGCAGGTGCTGCTGGATGATGGCCGCGTGCTGATCGTCGGCGGCAGCGATGCCGGCTGGAGCGGCGGCTTTCCCATCTACTACACGCAGGCCGAACTGTTCGATCCCGCCACCGGGACCTTCACCCCGACCGGCAGCCTCGCCTTCCCGCGCGAGCTGCAGTCCGCCGCGCTGCTGCCGGACGGGCGCGTGCTCGTCGCTGGCGGCGCGCACCTCGCGGGCAATCCGGGCTCGGTCACCGTGCCGACGGCGGAAATCTACGACCCGTCAACGGGCACGTTTTCCGTCGCCGGGGACATGGCGGTGCCGCGCTACGAAGCCGCCGCGATCACGCTGGACGACCGCAGCATCCTGTTCGCCGGCGGCTGGGCGTTCGCGGGCGACACCGTCGGCGACATGCCGACCGATGCCGCCGAGCGCTTCGTGCCCGATGTCGTCGACCCGATCTTCGCCGACGGCTTCGAAGGCGCACCCGACTGACCGCGGCGAGGGCCGGCGCCGCGCGGGAGGGCGGCCCGCCCCGGCGGGCTCCCCGGCCCCCCCACCCAGACGCCCCCCCCCCCCCCGCCCAAAG
>JAEZQS010000360.1 GCA_023412995.1 Pseudomonadota bacterium | reverse complement strand
GGCTGGATCAGGCTTGCGCCCATTGTCCAATATTCCCCACTGCTGCCTCCCGTAGGAGTCTGGGCCGTGTCTCAGTCCCAGTGTGGCTGATCATCCTCTCAGACCAGCTACGGATCGTCGCCTTGGTGGGCCATTACCCCGCCAACTAGCTAATCCGACATCGGCTCATCTCATCGCGTGAGGCCTTGCGGTCCCCCACTTTCACCTTTCGGTCGTATGCGGTATTAGCGTAAGTTTCCCTACGTTATCCCCCACAACGAGGTAGATTCCGATGTATTCCTCACCCGTCCGCCGCTCGCCGCCAGGGTTGCCCCCGCGCTGCCGCTCGACTTGCATGTGTTAGGCCTGCCGCCAGCGTTCACTCTGAGCCAGGATCAAACTCTTCAGTTGAAATTGCAGACTTCCGGGCCGAGGCCCTTGGTCGAACTGCGAGTGTGAACCAAGCGCTGGTTAAAGCTTATGCTTTGACGTTTGCTTGGACGCACTTTGTATCGATGGACTTCCATCCACCACAAGGCGCCCACACAAGTTACCTGCGCACACTGTCAAGGATCATTGGCCTGCGGCGCCCCTGGGGGCCTGCCGCGTCCCTCGTGCGTTTCGCCCGAGGGAGCCGCCTACTATACATCGAATTTCGTCGTCGTCAACACCCGGGAACGAACTTTGTCGTTCCCCGCGAAACCGGCGTTGCCGCCGCTTCCGCCCCCGCCTTCCGACCCGCCGGGCCGTCCGTCGAAGGGGCGCGCATCTTACATCCGAATCGCCATCCGTCAACACCCGCCGCGTGCACGTTTCGTGCGCGAGGCGCTGCCTGCGGCGGCTCCCCCGCGGCGCCGTTGCACCGGCTTGCGAGGGCCGCGAATCCTACATCCAATCCGGGATTCGTCAAGCCCCTCCGGCGGCTCCCGCACCGGCATCGGCGAGCGTCCCCAGCCGCACCCGCGCGAAGTGCCGCTTGCCGACCTGCAGCAGGTGTTCGGCGCCGGCGGCGAGTACCAGGTCGCGCGCCTCCACCACGCTGCCGTCGAGGCGCACGGCGCGTTCGCCGATCTTGCGTGCCGCTTCCGAGTTGCTGCCGGCCAGGCCCGCCGCCACCAGCAGCGGCGCGATCCGCAGCCCCTCCGCCGGCACGGCGATCTCCTGCAACGGCAGGTCCACGTCCACCCGCTGTTCGCGCACAAGCGCGTTCCACTGCGCCACCGCCTGCTCCGCCTCCGCCGCGCCGCGGAAGCGCTGCGCCAGCTCGCGCGCCAGCGCAAGCTTGGCGTCGCGCGGATGCAGCTGGCCGGCCGCGACGTCCTGCCGCAGGCGCGCGATGTCGGCGAGGGTGCGGTCGAGGCTGAGCAATTCGTACCAGCGCCACATCAGCGCATCGCCGATCTTCATCGTCTTGTTGACGATGTCGATTGCCGGCTCGTCGATGCCGATGTAGTTGCCGAGCGACTTGGACATCTTGGCCACGCCGTCGGTCCCCTCCAGCAGCGGCATCGTGAGCACCACCTGCGGCGGCTGGCCGGCCTCCTCCTGCAGCATGCGTCCGACCAGCAGGTTGAAGGTCTGGTCGGTACCGCCGAGTTCGACATCCGCGTGCAGCGCGACCGAATCATGGCCCTGCACCAGCGGATAGAGGAACTCGTGCAGGGCGATCGGCTGCCGGGCGGCATAGCGCCTGGCGAAATCGTCGCGCTCGAGCATGCGTGCGAGGGTATGGCGCGACGCCAGGCGCACCATGTCCGCCGCGCCCATCGTGCCGAACCACTCCGAATTGAAGCGCAGCTCGGTGCGTTCGCGATCGAGCACCTTGAACACCTGCTCGGCGTAGGTGCGTGCGTTGGCTTCGACGTCCTCGCGCGTCAGCGGCTTGCGCGTGGCGTTCTTGCCGGTCGGGTCGCCGATCATCCCGGTGAAGTCGCCGATCAGGAAGATCACCTGGTGGCCGAGGTCCTGGAACTGGCGCATCTTGTTGAGCAGCACGGTGTGGCCCAGGTGCAGGTCGGGCGCGGTCGGGTCGAAACCGGCCTTGACGCGAAGGGGGCGGCCGGTCGCCAGCCGCGCCTCAAGTTCCTCGCGCTTGATGATCGCTTCCGCGCCGCGACCGATCCGGTCCAGCGCATCGCCTGCATGCGTCATTTCCACTCCTCTCCATTGGCCACGGTGCCGCGCGCGCCGTGACCCGGCGGGGCGCAAAACGCGACCGGCCAGTTAAGAATCCGTTATCGAGAAAACGCACGCAAGCCCTTGTCGCGATTGACGTTGACGGCGGCGGCGCAGGGCCTTTATGGTACCGCGCGTTCCAGCCGACGGCGACCACGTGACAGACTTCCGACACGATACCCGACCGGCGTTGCACACCACGCGCCGACTCGCCGTCCGGCGCCATGCGCAGCGACGCCATTTCCACTTCTATTCGCGTTGCGCCAGCTGGACGTTCATGCAGAACGTCGCCGCCGCACCGGTCAGCTGGCGCACCGAACACTGGATCCTTGGCGGCGTCGCCCTGCTGCTGACGGCCCTGGTCGGCATCGTCATCCCGACGTTCGCCAATGCCACACGGCACGACATCGAACCGACGCCCTATACCACCCTTGCCCTGGACCTGCCGCAGTTGCCGGTCGGCGAAGCCGACGCGGCCATTGGCGCGTGGGCTGCCGAAGGCGCCGGTCCGGACTGGAAGATCGCCACCGTGCGCGCGGGCCAGTCGCTGTCGGACATCTTCCGCGAACAGGGGCTCGGCCCGGTCGACCTGCAGCGCGTGCTCGACTCGCAGAAGGACGCCGCGGCGCTGCGCAACATCCGTCCCGGCCAGGAATTCGCCTTTGCGCTGGACGCCGCGGGCGACCTCGCCGCCATGCGCTTCGACCGTGGCGACGCCACCCGCGTCGTGCTGCGCATCGATGGCGGCAGCGTCAGCGAGGAAATCGAGGACCGCGCGCTGGAACGGCGCTCGCACGTGGCGCATGGCGTCGTCAGCAGCTCGCTGTTCCAGGCCGGCGAGCGCGCCGGCCTCAGCGACACCATGGTGCTGAAGCTCGCCACCGCATTCGGCTACGACATCGATTTCGCCCAGGACCTGCGCGAAGGCGACAGCTTCAGCGTGGTGTACGACGACCTCTACCGCGAAGGCGAGCGGCTGCGCGACGGCGACATCATCGCCGCGACCTTCATCAACCAGGGCAAGCGCTACACCGCCATCCGCTACACCAACGCCGATGGGGAGACGATGTTCTACGACGAGAACGGGCGCGCGCTGCGCAAGTCCTTCCTGCGCACACCGGTCGAGTTCACCCGCATCTCCTCCACCTTCTCGACCGGCCGCATGCACCCGATCCTCGGCCGGATGCGCGCGCACAAGGGCGTGGACTACGCCGCGCCCAGCGGCACGCCGATCCGTGCTGCCGGCGACGGCCGCATCACGTTCCGCGGCTGGAAATCCGGCTACGGCAATTTCGTGATCGTGCAGCACAACAAGGACATCAGCACCGCCTACGGGCACATGTCGCGCTTCGCGCGCGAAAAGGTCGGCGACCGCGTGCGCCAGGGCCAGGTGATCGGCTACGTCGGCATGACCGGCCTCGCCACCGGGCCGCACCTGCATTACGAGTTCCGCGTCGATGGCCAGCACCGCAATCCGCTCACGGTGACGCTGCCGCCGGCACAGCCGCTGCCGGCCTCGCAACTGGCGCAGTTCCGCCGCCAGAGCGCACCGATGCTGGCGCGCCTGACGGCCCTGGACAGCATCCAGCTCGCGCGCAACGGACGCTGATCGCCGCCGCGTGGCTGCCCCCGTTGCCGGCCGGCCACGCGACGCAAGGCCTTTCCTCGGCCTGATCTCGGGCACCAGCGCCGACGGCATCGATGCCGTGCTGGTGCGCTTCGAGCCGCTACCCGCGGTGCTCGCCGCCCGGACGTATCCATGGGACGAAACCCTGCGCGAACGCCTGCTGGCGCTCGCCACGGGAGCGGCTGCCATGCCCTTGGAGGCGTATGGCCAGCTCGACGTCGAAACGGGCGAATGCTTCGCCGCCTGCGCCAACGCCCTGCTGGCGGAGGCCGGCGTCGCCGCGGCCGATGTCGCCGCGATCGGGTCGCACGGCCAGACGGTCTGCCACCGCCCGCGCGGCAATCATCCCTTCACGCTGCAGGTTGGCGATCCGTCCGTCATTGCCGAGCGTACCGGCATCACGACCGTCGCCGATTTCCGGCGCGCCGACGTGGCGGCCGGTGGCCAGGGTGCTCCCCTGCTGCCGGCGCTGCATGCGGCGCTGTTCGCCGCATCCGACGTCAGCCGTGCCGTGCTCAACCTCGGCGGCATCGCCAATCTCACCCTGTTGCAGCCCGGGCGCGCGGTCATCGGCTTCGATACCGGTCCGGCCAACTGCCTGCTCGATGCCTGGTCCGCACGCCACCTCGGCGCTGCCCGCGACGAAGGAGGCGCGTGGGCGGCGCGCGGCGACGTCGATGCCGCCCTGCTCGCGCGCTGGCTGTCCGATCCGTATTTCGCACTGCCTCCGCCCAAGAGCACCGGGCGCGAGGTATTCAACCTCGACTGGCTCGATGCGCGCGTGCGGCCCGGCATGGTGCCGGTCGATGTGCAGGCGACGCTGCTCGCATTCAGCGCGCGCAGCATCGCCGCCGCGCTGCATGACCACGCCGCCGATGTCCGCGAGGTCTACGCCTGCGGCGGCGGCGTGCACAACGGCGCGTTGATGGCCGCCTTGCGCCACGCGCTGCCGGGCGTCCGCGTCGCGACCACGGCAGCGCTCGGCCTCGATCCCGATTTCGTCGAGGCGGTCGGCTTTGCCTGGCTCGCCCGCGCCCGCCTGCACGACGAACCGGGGAACCTGCCTTCGGTCACGGGCGCACGCGGGCCGCGGCGGCTGGGCGGCATCTACGCGCCACCCCCCTGATCC
>JAEZQS010000316.1 GCA_023412995.1 Pseudomonadota bacterium | reverse complement strand
GGACGTGGCGGTGGCGCTGGCGGGCGGCGCCGACCTCGCCCAGGCGGCGAGCGACATCGTGCTCACCGGCGGCCGGCTCGGCGCGCTCGCCGAGGCCCGCGCAATTGCGCGCGAGACGCTCGCCGTGCTGCGCCAGAACCAGCGCTGGGCGCTTGCCTACAACCTCGTCGCGGTCCCGTTTGCCGCCGCCGGCCTGGTGCCGCCGTGGCTGGCCGCGGTGGGCATGTCGGTGAGTTCGCTCGGCGTGGTGCTCAACGCGCTGCGCATCGGCCGCCGCGCACCGGCGCCTGTGCCCGCGCCGGCGGCGCAGGAGGCGCCGGCATGAACATCCTGCTGGTGATGATCCCGCTGTCGATCCTGCTGCTGGTCGGTGCCGGCGTCGCATTCTTCTGGGCCGTGGACCACGAGCAGTTCGACGACATGGACACGCCACGCCTGCTCCCGCTGCTGGACGAGGCACCCGTACCGCCGCCCGCTGCTGCAGCGACTCCGCCTGCCGCCCCGGTGCCGCCGACGTGACCGGCACCCTCACCCTCGGCGCCGCCCTCCTGCTCGGCCTCGTCGCCAGCGGCCACTGCGTGGTGATGTGCGGCGGCATCTCGGCCGCGCTCGGCGTCGCCACGGCACGCAACGCGGATGGCCGGCCGCGACCCTGGCTGCTGGCCGGATACCAGCTGGGGCGCATCCTTTCCTATGCGGTCGCCGGACTGCTGCTCGGCGGCACCCTCGGGGGCCTGGTCGGCCTGCTCGACATCGAAGCGGTGCGACGGGCGTTGCGCGTCGTGTCCGCCCTCGCGCTGCTGCTCGGCGCCCTGGTCGCGTTCGGCCGCGTGCGCGACCCCGGTTTCCCGATCGGTCGCCGCCTCTGGCCGAAACTCGCGCCACTTGGCCGCCGCCTGCTGCCAGTGACCAGCCTTCCCCGTGCACTCGCCTTCGGCATGGTGTGGGGCTGGATGCCCTGCGGCTTCGTCTACACCGTGCTGCTGATCGCCACCCTCCAGCTCGACGCCCTCGCCGCCGCCGCCACCATGGCCGCCTTCGGCCTCGGAACCGCGCCGGCCCTGCTCGCCACCGCCTTCGGCGCCCAGCGCCTCGTCGGCTTCACCGCCCGTCCCGCTGGCAAGCGCATCGCCGGCACACTGCTGGTGGCCAGCGCCGCGCTCACGCTCGCCGGCCCCTGGCTTGCGGGCCGAGCCCACTGGCTGCACGCCTGGCTGCCGTTCGGTTGCGCTGTCTAGCCCGGGCGTCCGCACGCAAGAGCGAACCACGAACGACACGAAGAGCACGTGGAAGTGCGAACGGCGAAAGCCCGAAACACCGGCCACACCAGGTACACCGGAAACCAGGGAACCAGCGCTCTGCTGCCGGGGTGTCTGAATCCCCGGGTTGCTCTTCCTTCGTGTGCTTCGTGCTCTTCGTGGTTCGATCTTGCTGAACGGGCGATGGCGGCTGAGGCCGGCTTCCGCGGGAAAGGATTCGCGGCTGCGCCGATCCTGCAGTGAGTGCTTTTCCTCTGTGGGCTCTGTGTGCTCGGTGTTTCAATCTTCTGCTTTGGCTTTCCTTCGTGTTCTTCGTGCTCTTCGTGGTTCGATCTTTGCTTGACGGAGCCGGCCCTCATGCGCCCACGGTCACCTCGCCGCCGCGGCGCCGCCGCCGCTGCCGCAGCCGCTCGAAGTACAGGTAGATCACGGGCGTGATGTAGAGCGTCAGCAGCTGCGAGGTGACCAGGCCGCCGACGACTGCCAGGCCGAGCGCACGGCGCGCCTCGGCGCCGACGCCGAAACCAAGCGCGATCGGCAGCGTCCCCATCAGGGCGGCGAAGGTGGTCATCATGATGGGACGGAAGCGCACCACGCAGGCGTCGAGGATGGCGCGTTCGGGTGCTTCGCCGTCGCGCTGCCGGGCGAGCGCGAAGTCGATCATCATGATCGCGTTCTTCTTCACGATGCCGATCAGCATGATGAGGCCGACGGCACCGTAGAGGTCGAGATCCTTGCCGAACACGACCAGCGTCAGCAACGCACCGAACACGGCGGTCGGCAGCCCCGAGAGGATCGTGAGCGGATGGATGAAGCTCTCGTAGAGGATGCCGAGCACGAGGTAGATCACGAACACCGCGAGCAGCAACAGGATGCCCATGCCGGTGAGCGAATCCTGGAACGACTGCGCGGTGCCCTGGAACGACGTGCTGATGGTGTCCGGCAGGTGCAGCGCCGCGACGGTGCGGTCCACGCCGGCGACGGCGTCGCTGAGGGACATGCCGGGTGCGAGGTTGAAGGACACCGTGACCGCCGGCACCTGGCCGAGATGGTTGATGGTGGCGGGGCCGACCGAATGCCCCTGGCGCGTCACCGCCGACAGCGGCACGAGGCGCGGTGCGCCGCTGCCGCCGTCCGCCTCGGGCGCGCGGCCGGTCAGGTAGAGCGACGACAGCACCGAGGGGTCGGCCTGGCGCGCGGGATCGACCTGCATCAGGACCCAGTACTGGTCGGTCGGCGTGTAGATGGTGGACACCTGCGCCGGGCCGAACGCGTGGTAGAGGGCGTTCTCGATCGCCTCCGGCGTCACGCCGTAGGCAGCGGCGGCATCGCGGTCGATGGCGACGTCCAGTTGCGGGCTCGCGACGAGCATGTCGCTGGTCACGTCCTGGAACCCCGGCGCCTTCGCCAGCGCCGCCACCAGCTTCGGCGTCCATTCGAACAGGCGCGCGGTGTCGGTGTCCAGCAGGGTGAACTGGTAGCTGGAGTTGGTCAGCCGGCCGCCGATGCGGATCAGCGGGATGTTCTGCAGGAACACGGTGAGCCCGGGAATGTCCTGCAGCTTCGGCCGCAGCTGCTGGATTACTTTGTCGGCGCCGGGCCGCTCGCCCCACGGCTTCAGGCGCACGATCATGCGCCCGACGTTGAGCGTCGCGCTGCTGCCGCCGGCGCCGATGAAGGAAAGCACGTTCTCGACGTTGGGATCCTCGCGCAGGATGGTCGCGGCCTGGACCTGCTTGGCGCGCATCTCCTCGAAGCCGATGTCCTGCGCCGCCTGGGTGAAGACGAACAGCTGCCCGGTGTCGTCGCTCGGCAGGAAGCCCTTCGGGATGCGCACGACGATGAATGCGGTCGCGGCGACCAGCGCGAAGAAGACGCAAAGCACCACGAAACGATGGCGCACGCAGGCCTCCAGCGAGCGCCGGTACCCTTCCTGCACGCGATCGAACGCGCGCTCGCTCCAGCGGTACAGCCGGCCATGGCGACGCTCGCCCTCGGCTCGCAGCATGCGGCTGCACAGCATGGGCGTCAGGCTGAGCGCCACCACGCCGGACACCAGTACCGCCGAGATGATGGTGATCGCGAACTCGCGCAACAGGCGCCCGATGATGCCGCCCATGAACACCACCGGGATGAAAACCGCCGCCAGCGAAAGCGTCATCGACACGATGGTGAAGCCGATCTCGCGCGAGCCGTCGAGCGTCGCCTGCAGCCGGTCCTTGCCCATCTCCATGTGGCGGGCGATGTTTTCCAGCATCACGATGGCGTCGTCCACGACGAAGCCGACGGCGAGGGTGAGCGCCATCAGCGACAGGTTGTCGAGGCTGAAGCCGAGCGCGTACATCACGGCGAACGTGCCCACGATCGACATCGGCAGGGCGAGTGAGGGAATCAGCGTCGCCGACAGGTTGCGCAGGAACAGGAAGATCACCATCACCACCAGCGCGAGCGCCAGAAGCAGGCTGAACTTCACTTCCTCGACCGAGGCCTGGATGCTCTCGGAACGGTCGTAGGTGACGGTGAAGTCCGCGCCGGCAGGCAGCGTCTGCGCGAACGCCGGCAGGATCGCGCGGATTTCGCGCACCACCTCGATCGTGTTGGTGCCAGGCTGCTTCTGGATCGCCAGCACGACGCAGGGTTCGCCGTCGATCAGCGCGCCGCCCTTGTCGTTCTGCACGCCGTCGCGCACCACGCCGAGGTCGCGCAGGCGTACCGGCGAGCCGTTGCGGTAGGTCACCACCAGGTCGCCGAAGGCGGACGCGCCCTGCAGCTGGCCATCCACCCGCACGTTGTAGATGCGGTTGGGGCCGTACAGCGTGCCGGTCGGCAGGTTGACGTTGCCGCTGGACGCCGCTGCCGCGACGGTGTCGATGCCGAGGCCGCGCGCTGCCAGCGCGTCCGGGTCGAGGTCGATGCGCACGGCGTACTTCTGCGAGCCGTAGACGTTCACCTGCGCCACGCCGCGCACCATCGAGATGCGCTGGGCCAGCACGTTCTCGGCGTACTCGTTGACCTCCGCCATCGGCAGCTTCTTCGAGGTGAAGGCGATGTAGATCACCGGCGCATCGGCCGGATTCACTTTGCGGAAGGTGGGCGGCGTGGTCATCTGCGTCGGCAGCTGGCGCATCGCGGCGGAAATCGCCGCCTGCACGTCCTGTGCGGCGGCGTCGATGTCGCGGTCGAGGGCGAACTGCAGCGTGATCTGCGTGCTGCCCAGCGAACTGCTCGAGGTCATCGAGTCGATCGAGGGAATGGTCGAGAAGCGCTTTTCCAGCGGCGTCGCGACGGCCGATGCCATGGTTTCCGGCGCCGCACCGGGGAGGCTCGCGGATACGGAGATGGTCGGGAAATCGACGTTGGGCAACGCCGCCACCGGCAGCAGGCGGTAACCGGCAATGCCGAATACCAGCAGGCCGACCATCAGCAGGGTCGTCATCACCGGACGGCGGACGAAGATCTCCGACACGTTCACCGCACGGCGCCCCGGCCGTTCATGGCCGCACCGCGACGCGGGCGCCGTCCTCCACCCGCGACTGGCCGTCGAGCACCACGCGCTCGCCGGCGGCGAGCCCGCTCGCGATGACGGCATCGCCATCGACGCGCCGCGCCACTTCCACCGTGCGCTGGTGCGCGATGCCGCCTTCGTCCACCACGAACACGTAGCGCCCGTCGGGCCCGGTCTGCACCGCCTTGTCGGGCAGCACCACCGCGTCGGCGTCGTGGCCCAGCACCAGCCGCACCGTGACGATCTGTCCCGGCCACAGCAGGCGACGTTCGTTGGCAAAGCGTCCGCGCAAGCGGATGGTGCCGGTCGCGCTGTCGACGGCGTTGTCGACGAAGGCGAGTTCGCCGTCGAACGCGCCGGCCACGCCTTCAATCTCCGCCCGTACTGCGAGCGGTGCCTTCGATTGCGCCGCCAGCACGGGCCCCAGCAGTCGACCGGGCAGGGCAAAGGCGACATACACCGGCGCGACCTGGTTGATCACCACCAGCGCGATGCCATCGTTTGCCTTCACCAGGTTCCCTGGCTGCACCAGGATACGGCCGATGCGCCCGGCAATGGGCGCGCGGATGTCGGTATGGCCAAGCGCCAGCCGTGCCGATGCGACGTTCGCTTCCCCCACTGCCACGCTGGCGCGCGCCGACGCGAGCTGGGTGCGGTACTGCTCCATCTGGTCGGCGCTGATGTAGTGCCTGTCGGCGACCGGCCCGTAGCGCTCCACCTGCGAGCGCGCCTGTGCCAGCGCGGCGCGATCCTTCGCCAGCGCCGCCTGTGCTTCGCGCAAGGCGGCTTCGGCCGGGCGCGGATCGATGCGGAACAGGGGTTGCCCTTCGGCGACGTCCTCGCCGTCGTGCACGAACACGCGCTCGAGCTGGCCTTCGGCAAGGGACTTCACGGCCACGCTGTTGATCGCCTCGACGGTGCCGACGGCGTCGACCTGGCGCGGCATGTCGCGCGCCTGCGCCGGCACCACGGTGACCCGCGCCGGCCCCCGCGGCGGGGGGGGGCGGTGTCCCCC
>JAEZQS010000226.1 GCA_023412995.1 Pseudomonadota bacterium | reverse complement strand
GCCCTCCCGACCCTAGCCCCTGCCGCTCTTCCGTTCCTCCACCTTCGCCTTGGCAGCGTCCTGGCGCGCGCCCATGATCATCTCGCGCAACCAGCCGACCAGCACGGCGGTGTAGTCGAGCTGCGCGCGTTTTTCCGAGAAGGCGTGGTCGGCGCCGGCGATGCGGCGCGCGGTCAGCGATTGCGCGTTGGCGAAGGCGGCAATGTAGTTGCGGATCACCTGCGCCGGCACGACTTCGTCGTGCTCGGCCTCGACCACTAGTGCCTCGCCGCGAAACGCATTGCATGCGCGCAGGGCACGGTTGTCCTGCCAGTCGATGCGCCGGCGGCGGTAGCCCGGCAGGTCCAGGTCGGTGTGCAGGCGGCGCTTGGGCCAGTCCCAGTGCGCGTCCTTGTACAGCGCCGGCGAGCGCAAGGCGAGCCAGCGCACCGGGCGCAGGGAACTCAGGAGCGCGGCGAGGTAGCCGCCGTAGCTGATGCCGACCACCGCGATCGCGTCGGCATCCACCCGCGGGCGGCCAGCGAGCCAGTCCCATGCTGCGACGAGGTCGGCAAGGTTCTGTTCGCGCGTGACCGATTCGGCCAGCGCGGCCGTGCGTTCGTGCCCGCGCAGGTCGAACGTGAGGCATTCGCAGCCGATGCCCGCCGCCTCGCGCGCACGCACCAGGTCGTGTTCCTGGCTGCCGCCCCAGCCGTGCACGAACAGGACGCCCGGAAACCGCGTCGCCGGCGCGAGCAGGGTGCCGCACAGCGTGTCCTCGTCGACGTCGATGCCGACCGTTTCAAGCCGGATGTCCATGGGGCTCCACCTGGCTGTACTTGGTGATGTGGCCGACTTCGGCGTCGACTCCCTGGTAGTGGACGATGGCGCCGGGCGGCACCTCGACCGGTCCGTAGACCTCGCGCGTGGCGGCGCGCACCACCTCGCGCGCGGGATCGGCGGCAAACGCCTCCAGCACGGCGACTTCCGCGGCGCTCGCGCCACCCAGCCGCCATGACTGCTCCAGCACGCCGGACCACACGCGACCGTCGGCATCCGTGCCGATGGCGACGTCGTAGTTGCGGCGCGACGCGAACATGCCGGGGAATGCCTCCTGCATGGCGGCGTCGTAGCGGATCGCCTGGTCGATCGCCAGGCGGGTCGCCGGTGGCAGGTCGAGCGCCAGGAGGTCGGCCAGCGTGCCGCGGATGGCGATGATGTCCGATCCGCCATACACCGCCTTGCCGCGGTGGTCCGTCGCCAGCTGCTGGGTGCCGTGGTAGGCGATGCGCGCGCCCGGCACCGCCAGCTGGCCGATCGACACCGTCGACACCGCCACCAGGTGCCGTTCCAGCACCAGGCCATCCCGGCCGAGCGCGTCACGGTCGATGCCGGCGAGCACGCGCGCCAGCGCGGCGGCATCGGTGGCGACCCACTGGCCGCTTCCTCCCGCGGCGCAGGCGGCCTTGACGCGCACCGGACCCGACGCGAGCAGGTCATGCCCGGCGCGGCGGGCCGCTTCCTCATCGAACACCGAGTAGCCCGGCAGCACCACGCCGGCGAGGGCGCCAGCGAGGCCATGCGCCCAGCCGTGCGGCGCCGCGGCGCCCTCATCCACCAGGCCGTGCGAAACGATCTTGGTGGCGACGAAAGGCCATGGCACCACGCCGCCGAGGAGGTCATGCTCGCCGCGGATGCCGAGTGCCGCCGCCTCCTCCTGCACCAGCGTGCGGCCCGGCACGTGGTACACCGGGCCTGCACCCGCCAGCGGGGTGGCGCCGCTGAAGCCATATCCCAGCAGCTGCGCTAGCCGCCGCGCGACCGCGACGCGCGAGAGCGTGTCATGGTCGCGCCGGTCCGGCGGCGCGTCGCAAACCACCACCTGGCCCCTGGCACGTGGCTCCTGCATGGACCTCGTGCGCGCTGCGCGGCCTGCGTGGACCGGCTCAGCGTGCGCCGATCACGCCGCAGGCGATGCGCGCGCCGGAATTGCCGGACGGCTGGCTGGTGTAGTCGTCGGCGCCGGCATGCAGGATCAGCGCGCGGCCGCGGATGTCGTTGTTGCCGCCCAGCGACACGTCGGGCAGGAGCACGTCCACGCGGGCGTTGCCGCTGCCGTCGGCCTCGAGGTTGTGCATGTCGCCGGCATGGTGCGGCATCGTGGCCGGATTGCCATGCGCGACGTTGGCCGGGTTGTAGTGGCCGCCGGCACTGCTCGCGTCGGGCGCGCTGCAGTCGCCGGTCTCGTGCACGTGGAATCCGTGTTCGCTGCCCGGCGCCAGGCCGCTGAGGGTGCCCTCGATGCGCACACCGCCGTCGATGGGGCGCAGCGTGAGTTCGCCGCGGGCCTCGTTGCCCTGCGTCGGCGCCAGCGTCACGTGGACGGCGTCGGCGTCGCCGCGGGCATCGGCGCGGCCGGCATCATCGTGTTTCCAGCTGCCCGAACAGGCGGCAAGCGGCAGGGCAAGCGCGAGGGCGATCGGAAGGCGCATGGCAGTGTCCTGGCTGGGAGGAAGGGCCCAGTGTGACCACGCGTGGCTTACCGCGGCTGAACCGCTGCCCCGGCCGAGGGCAGGCTCGCCGCCGTGGGACTAGTGGCCGGCGCCTGCGGACACGTTGCCGAAGGGGGGCCGGGCGAGCCAGACGATCGGGATCATCGCGAGGAACAAGGCGGTGCACAGCAGGAACACGTCGTTCACCGCGAGCGTCATGGCCTGCCGCGTCACCAGCGCCTCGATCAGGCTCCACGCCCGCAGCGGCGGTCCCCCGAGTGCGCCGAGCCCCTGCACGAACGCGCTGGTGGCGGGGCTGGCGGCGTCGAGGTGCTCGGCAAGGATCGCGTGGTGGTAGTCGCCGCGGTGCTGCCAGACGGTGACCGTCACGGCGGTCGAGATGCTGGCCGCGAGCGTGCGGCAGAAGTTGGCCAGGCCCGAGGCCGAGGCGATCTGGTGCGGCTCCAGCCCGGAAAGGAAGATCTGGTTGAGCGGAATGAAGAAGCAGGGGATGGCGATGCCCATCACGAAGCGCGGCCACACCAGCTGGTTGAACGAGGCCGTGTCGGGGAAGCTCGCGAACCAGTACGAGGTGACGGCGAACACGACGAACGAGAACGTCACCACCGAGCGCAGTTCCAGCCGCTGGATGTTGCGGCCGATCAGCGGCGAGACGAGGAAGGCGAGGATCCCCACCGGCGCCGTGGCCAGGCCGGCCCAGGTGGCGGTGTAGTCCAGCACCGTCTGCAGCCACAGCGGATAGACCACGTTGATGCCGAAGAAGGCGACCATGCCGAACGACATCGCCGCCACGCCGATGGTGAAGTTGCGCTTGGCGAACAGGGACAGGTCCACCACCGGGTGGCGCTCGGTCAGCTCCCAGGCGATGAAGAACACCAGCGACACCAGCGCGACGACGCCGAGCGTGATGATCATCGGCGAGGCGAACCAGTCCTTGTCGTTGCCGTGGTCGAGCATGAACTGCAGGCAGCCGACGCCCAGCACCAGCAGCACCAGCCCGACGACGTCGATCGGAACCCTCGACACGCGGGTCTCGCGGTGGCGCAGGAGGATCCAGGTGATCGCCGCCGCCAGCAGGCCGACCGGCGCATTGATGAAGAAGATCCACGGCCACGACCAGTTGTCGGTGAGCCAGCCGCCGAGGATCGGACCGAAGATCGGCGCCACCACCACCGTCATCGCCCACAGCGCGAGCGCGAGGCCCTTCTTCTCGTTGGGATAGTTGTTGAGCAGCAGGCTGAGGCTCAGCGCCACCATCGGCCCCGAGCCCGCGCCCTGCAGCAGCCGCCCGACCACCAGCATCGGCATGCTCGTGGCGAGGCCGCAGAGGGTGGACATCAGCACGAACAGCAGCACCGACCAGCAGAACGCACGCACCTCGCCGAAGCGGCGCCCGATCCAGCCCGACAGCGGCTGCATGATCGCGCTGGCGAGCGAGTAGGAACTGATCGCCCACGTGCCTTCCTGCGGGCTGACGCCGAGGCTGCCCGCGATGTGCGGCACCGACACGTTGACGATCGTGATGTCGAGCACTTCCATGAACGTCGCGAAGGCGATCGCGACGGTCAGCAGCGCCAGTGGCGCGCCATGCAGCGGCGGCAACGGCGTCGCCGCGGCACCGGAATCAGCGGCCACGGCGGTCCTCCATCCCGCACGCGTGGGCGCGGCGGCTCACGGCGAGGCGGGGAGGTTCGCCGCGACGACGGC
>JAEZQS010000129.1 GCA_023412995.1 Pseudomonadota bacterium | reverse complement strand
CGGTGTGGTAGGCCATGGCGTCCATCGTCACCGGCAGCGTGCTGGCGTGGCCCTGCACCACCATGCCGAGCGAGTCGCCGACCAGCACGAGGTCGATGCCCGCCTCGTCGGCGCAGGCGGCGAGGCTGGCGTCGTAGGCGGTCACCGCGGCGATCCTGCGCCCCTCCTGCTTGCACCGGTGGAGGTCGGGCACGGTGACAGGCGGCGCGACGGGTGTCTGGGCGTACATGGGCAATCCAGGACGGAGGGGCATTATTCCGTGCGCGTGCAGCCGGGCTCAAGCGCGACGCAGGTGGCGGCGTCCAGGCGCGCGAGCAGGGCGGCAACGCTTCCGGCGCCGGGAATCGCAAGCGCCGGCTCCAGCTCGGCCAGCGGCACCAGCACGAAGGCGCGCTCGGCAAGGAAGGGATGCGGCAGGGTCAGACCGTCCTCGCGCACCACGCCCGCGCCATGCAGCAGCAGGTCGAGGTCGAGCGTGCGCGGCCCCCAGCGCGTGCCGTCGCGGCGACGTCCGTGCGCGCGTTCGATGGCGAGCAGCGCGTCCAGCAGTGCGCGCGGAGGCAGCGTCGTCGCCAGTTCCGCCACGGCATTGACGAAGGGCGGCTGCGCGGTGTTGCCCCACGGCGCACTGCGGTAGAAGCGGGAGTGGCGCAGCAGGCGGGTCCCGGCAATCGTGGCGAGATCGGCAAGCGCGCTGCGCAGCTGCGCCGGTGGATCACCCAGGTTGCTGCCGAGCCCCACCCATGCACGCAGCTCCTGCCCCGGTTCAATCGCCGTCATTGCCGGCCTGGACCGGCGCAGCGCCCGCCGGCTTGCGGCGGCGACGGCGGCGCTTGCGCGCCGGTGGCGCGGCGGCTTCCGGCGGCGCCGGGATGCCGGCGAGGCGATCGGCGAGTTCCTCCTGCCCAAGTTCCTGTGCCTCGGTCCACCAGGCAGCCAGGTCGGCGAGCTCGGGCGATCCCTGCGAACGCAGCACCAGGAAATCGTAGGCGGCACGGAAGCGCGGGTGCTCCAGCAGGCGGAACGCGCGCTTGCGGGTGCGCTGCGAAAAGCGCGGCTGCATCGCCCAGATCTCCTCGATGGCGAGGGTGAACCGGCGCGGGATCGCCACGCGCTGCGCCTGCTCGCGCAACACGCGCTCGGCCGCACGCTGCCATGCCGCGGCAGGTTCGCTGCCGGCATCGATCGCAGGCTGCGCGGCCTGGCGCACGGGTTCCCACAGCAACGCGGCAAACAGGAAAGCCGGCGTGACCGGCTTGTCCTCGCGCACGCGCGCGTCGGTGCCGGCCAGGGTCTGCTCCACCAGCTGCCGGAACACCGGCATCTGGCCGCTGGCGAGTACCCGCGCGGTGGCGGGAAACACGTGCTGCAGCAGGCCGTGCTGTTCGAGCGCGCGGAAGCTGGCAAGGCCATAGCCGCCGAGGAAGAGCTTCAGCGTCTCGTCGAACAGGCGCGCCGGCGGTGCCTCGCCCAGCAGCGGCCCCAGCGTGGCGAAAGGCGCCGCGGTTTCGGGCGCCACCACGAAGCCGAGCTTGGCCGCGAGGCGCGCAGCGCGCAGCATGCGCACCGGGTCCTCGCGGTAGCGCTCGACCGGATCGCCGATCAGGCGCAGCACGCGCTGGCGCAGGTCGTCCATTCCGCCGACGTAATCGCGCACGCTGAAGTCGGCGATGTCGTAGTAGAGCGCGTTGACGGTGAAGTCGCGGCGTACCGCATCTTCCTCGAGCGTGCCGTACACGTTGTCGCGTACCAGCCGCCCATCGACGAGATGGCGGTCGCCGCTGCCGTCGTCGCTGCTGCCGCGGAACGTCGCCACCTCGACGATCTCGCGCCCGAACACCACGTGCGCCAGGCGGAAGCGGCGCCCGATCAGGCGGCAGTTGCGGAACAGGGCGCGCACTTCCTCCGGCGTCGCGTTGGTGGCGATGTCGAAGTCCTTCGGGTGGCCTCCCAGCAGCAGGTCGCGCACGGCGCCGCCGACCAGGAAGGCCTGGTAGCCCGCCTGGTTCAGCCGGTACAGGACGCGCAGCGCCCCAGGGGAAATGCTCTTGCGCGACAGCGTATGCTGTGGCCGTGGAATCACCTGCACCGCGCCAGCCGGCGGCTCGCCTTCCTTGCATTCTCCGTGGTTCATCCGCGTGGCGTGCTCCGGGGCAGGCGTTGCGCGCTATGCCGCGCGTTAGTGATTCGTTATACTACGCGGCTACGCAATTCCAAAACCCGCTCCCTTCGTCTAGTGGCCCAGGACACCGCCCTCTCAAGGCGGGAACACGAGTTCGAACCTCGTAGGGAGCGCCAACAGCCGTGCGATCGCGGCCCCGATGGACCTGCCGTCGCGCCCGCTCAACCGCGCGCGAGAGGCATCACGCCAGCCGGGCAGCCGCTGCGCCGCACGACACAGCGGGCGCGCCCATGCCATTCGTCGTCACCGACAATTGCATCAAGTGCAAGTACACCGACTGCGTCGAGGTGTGCCCGGTCGACTGCTTCCACGAAGGTCCCAACTTCCTCGTGATCGACCCGGAAGAGTGCATCGACTGCACCCTGTGCGAGCCCGAATGTCCGGCCGAGGCGATCTTCCCCGAGGACGACGTTCCCGCCGGGCAGGAAGTTTTCATCGGACTCAACGCCGAACTCGCCAAGGTCTGGCCGGTGCTGACCGAACGCAAGGACGCCCCACCCGATGCGAAGGAATGGGACGGCAAGCCGGGCAAGCTGCCGCTGCTGGAACGCTGAGCCCCACGCGCTCGACCGGATCGGGCCGCACCCGTCTCACGCGGGCGCACCGCGTTTCACCTGCGCAAGTCAGCCGGACCTGGCCCTTCCAGGCACCGCATGAGCAATTCGCGGGATCCGGAGCGGCTGCCGCCGCCAATCGCGGATCCCGACGCCCTGTCCGATCAGCTCAACCGCTCGCGCAAGGTCCGCAGCAGTGCCTGCGCGGCATCGCGCGAAGCCTCGTCCGACGCCCCTTCGATGGCGACGCGGCTGCCGCCGGCATCGGCGCTGACGCGCACCGTGAGCTGCACGCGGGCGGTCATCTTGTTGCTGGCGCGACCGAAGGTGATGGCACGCTTGAACCAGCCCGGGCGGGTGGTCGTCTGGCCGGTCGTGTTGACGGTATAGCTCGCCGCCGATTCGTCACGCGAGGTGATGGTGGCGGCGCCCGACCGCTCGAGCGCGAGGCCGACCCGCTTCCACGTGCTGGCCGGCGTGTCGGCGACCAGCAGGCCCTCGCCACTGAGGCTGACCCCCGGCACGCCAGCCACCGCCGGCGGCGGCGCCGCGACGTCGGCTGGCGTGGAGGCGGGCGGGACGGCAGCGTCCGGCGCGGACGACGCGGTTGCCGCGCCGGGCGCGGGCGGGATGACCAGCGCACTGCTGCTGTTGGGCGTGTCGAGGTCGGGCGGCACCTCGAGCGGGCGCTCCTGCGCCGATTGGCGGTACGCATCGCCCTTGTCCCGATGGAAGAAACTGCAGCCGGCCAGCGGGGCAACCAGCGCCAGGGCCAGCAGCGACATCATCGTCCGTCTCACGGGCACCATCCTGTCTTTGTCATGGGCAGCGGAGGCGTAGTCTAGCAGGCAGCCGCGGGCGCACCGTTCAGGCGCTGGCCTGCTGCGCGGACGCCAGTCCCAGCGACTGCAGGACCGCATCGGCGCGGGCGTGCAGCGACGCCGACAGCGGCACCAGCGGCAGCCGCAGCGCCGCCTCGCCGAATCCGCGGCGCGCAAGGCACCACTTGACGGGGATGGGGTTCGGCTCTGCCCCCAGCAGCGCATGGAGCGGCTGCAGCGCGCGGTCGCGCTCGCCGGCCAGGGTTGCATCGCCGGCAAGGCAGGCCTCGCATAGTGCCGCAACACGGGCGGGCGCCACGTTGGCCGACACCGAGACGACGCCGGCGGCGCCCGCGAGCATGGCGCGCGCAGCGGTCGGATCGTCGCCCGACAGCACCTGGAACCGCTCGCCCGCCAGCGCCAGCAACGCCGTCATGCGCCGCTCGTCCGCCACGGCTTCCTTGATGCCGGTGATGTTGCCGTGCCCTGCCAGGCGCGCCACCGTTTCCGGCAGCAGGTCGCAGGCCGTGCGGGTGGGCACGTTGTAGAGGACGACCGGCAGGCCGCCGTGATCGGCCACCTCGCTGAAATGGCGGTAGAGACCTTCCTGGGTCGGACGGACGTAGGGCGGCGCCACCACCAGGGCCTGTCCGACGCCGGCATCGCGTGCCCGTCGCGTCCGCTCGATCGTGTTGCGCGTGCCCGACTGGCCGGTGCCGGCCAGGAGCGGAATGCGCCCGTCCACCGCGCGAACCGCGCACTCCAGCAGCGCGGCGAACTCGCGCTCGTCCAGTGCCGCCGCCTCGCCGGTCGAACCGGCCACGACGAGGGCACGCGTGCCGCCGGCGACCTGGTATTCGACCAGGCGCTCGAAGGCGCCGAGGTCGAGTTCGTCGTCGCTGGCGCGGAAAGGGGTGGCCAGGGCGCAGATGCTGCCGGAAAGAACCACCGTGACCTCGTCGGCGGAAGCGGAACCCGCGATGGTACGTCGCAGCCGCAGGCCCGGCCAGTCGCACCCTGCGATCCGCCGCTGGCTACTGCCGCGGCCGCTTCGGGCTTCCCTTGCGACCCCCGGGCCCCGCCAGTATTCTGAATCGGTACGCGCAGCCCCGGGCGTGCGCTCCACAGGACAGTGGCCATCGTGAAGCAAGCGGGAAAGCAGCCCGCGGGAGACGCCACGCAGCGCCCCGCCTCGAACGAGAACTACCTGCTGATCAGCGCGTTCGGTGCCCCGGGCAACTCGCCGCTGGTGGCCATCAGCAAGCGGATTTCCGACTGCGGCTGCAACCTGGCGGAAGGGCGCGTCTCCACGCTCGGCAACGAACTCAGCGTGCTGGCGCTCGCCCAGGGGGCCTGGGACGCGATTGCGAAGCTCGAGAACGCCCTCGCCCGGCTCGACCGCGACGGCGAACTGCGGCTGACCCATTTCCGCACCAGCGCGCGCCAGCAGCAAAGCAACCTGCTGCCCTACGTGGTCGAAGTGGTGGCAGCCGACAAGCCGGGCGTGCTGTTCCAGCTGGCGGACTTCTTCTCGCGCCAGAACATCTCCATCGAGCAGCTGCATTCGACGCGCTACCGCGCGATGCAGACCGGCGCGGACATGTTTTCCGCGCAGATCACCATCGGCATCCCCACCACCACCCACATTGCCGCGCTGCGCGACGATTTCCTCGAGTTCTGCGACGGGCTCAACCTCGACGCCATCATGGACCCGATGAAGTTCTGACGATGGTGCAAACCGGCAGGAAGGTCCCGCGGCTCTCCGGCGTCCTGCACGACGGCAGCACGCTCGCGCTCGAGGACCTGCGCGGTGGCCCGGTGGTGGTGTATTTCTACCCCAGGGACGCGACCGCCGGCTGCACGCGCGAGGCGCAGGATTTCCGCGACCTGCACCCGGCGTTCCACCGCCTCGGCTGCACCGTCCTCGGCGTGTCGCGCGACAGTGCCGCCTCGCACGCGCGGTTCCGCGAACGCCAGTCCCTGCCCTTCGCGCTGCTCGCCGACACCGACGAGCGCTGGTGCAAGGCCTTCGGCGTGCTGGGGGAGAAGACGCTTTATGGCCGCCGTTTCATCGGCGTCATCCGCAGCACGTTCCTGATCGATGCCGAGGGCACCCTGGCTGCCGAGTGGCGCGGGGTGAAGGTGCCCGGCCATGCCGCCGACGTGCTCGAGCGCGTGCAGGCCCTGTGACGCGCCGATCGCCGTCCCCGCTGCAGGCCAGGCCCCCCTGGCCGCGCCTGCTCCCCCGTTCCCGCACCGGACCTCCTGCATGACCCACGGCAAGCGCATCTACGTGCTCGACACGAACGTGCTGATGCACGACCCCACCGCGCTGTTCCGCTTCGAGGAACACGACGTCTTCATCCCGATGACCGTGCTGGAGGAGCTCGACGCGGCCAAGAAGGGCACGTCGGAAACCTCGCGCAATGCTCGCCAGGTCAGCCGCTTCCTGAACGAGCTGCTGGTTGCCGCCAACGGACAGGACATCGAGGAAGGGATCGAGCTGCGCCAGCCGCACGGCGTGCAGCTCAAGCGCCGGCCCAAGGCCGGGCGACTTTATTTCCAGACCCGCACGGGGACGCCGCCAGCCGGCAGTGCGCGCCGCACCCTGCCCGACAACCTGATCCTCGCGGCCGTGGTCGACCTGCGCGAGCGTCGGGCCAGGGAGCCGGTGGTGCTGGTGTCCAAGGACATCAACCTGCGCATCAAGGCGAAGATCCACGGCATCACCGCCGAGGATTACGAGAACGACCGCGCGCTCGACGATTTCAGCCTGCTCTACACCGGCCTGGCGGAGCTGCCGGCCGATTTCTGGGAGCGCCATGGCGAGTTGCGCTCGTGGTCCGAGCGCGGCCGTACCTATTACGAGGTACGGCGGCGCAAGAACGAGGACTGGCACCCGAACCAGAGCCTGTACCTTCCGGGCGAAGACGAGGTGGAGCTGCGCGTGCTGCGCCTGGACGGCCAGAAGGCGGTGCTGCAGATCGTCGAGGACTACCGCAGCGGCTCGCACACGGTGTGGGGCATCCAGGCGCGCAACCGCGAGCAGAACTTCGCCCTCAATGCGCTGATGGATCCGGAGATCGACTTCGTCACTTTGCTCGGCACGGCCGGCACCGGCAAGACGCTGCTGGCGCTCGCCGCGGGCCTGGCCCAAGTGATGGACCAGCAGCGTTACCGCGAGATCATCATGACGCGCGCCACCGTCTCGGTGGGCGAGGACATCGGCTTCCTGCCGGGCACGGAGGAAGAGAAGATGACGCCGTGGATGGGGGCGTTGACCGACAACCTCGAAGTGCTCACTGATCCGCAGGAAGGCGGTGCCTGGGGGCGCGCGGCAACCAACGACCTGCTCGCCTCGCGCATCAAGATCCGCTCGATGAATTTCATGCGCGGGCGCACCTTCCTGAGCCGCTACGTCATCATCGACGAGGCGCAGAACCTCACCCCCAAGCAGATGAAGACGCTGGTGACGCGCGCCGGGCCGGGCAGCAAGCTGGTCTGCCTCGGCAACGTCGAGCAGATCGATACCCCCTATCTCACCGAGACCACGTCGGGATTGACCTACGCCGTGGATCGCTTCAAGGACTGGGAGCACAGCGCGCACGTGACCCTGCGTCGCGGCGAGCGCTCGCGGCTGGCGGATTTCGCGTCGGAGAAGCTGTGAGGAGCGGGGCGGGGCTGGCCAGGCCGGAAGCGGGCGGGATCGGTCGCGGCGTTCCCGCAGGTCCCGCCCTCGCCCGGCTCAGAAGGATTGCGACCAGAGCGCCTCGAACTCCAGCTGGCCGGCCGTCGCATCGCGGCGGCTGACCGTGGTCGGCATCATCAGCAGGTAGGGCGAGCTGGCATAGCTCGCGGCGAAGCGGAAGCCGGCGTTTTCGCCGAACGGGCGCGACCAGGCGAGCGTGAGCATGTCGTTGGCGAGCGCCGGTTCGAGCGCTCGCGCGAGCAGTGGCGATGTCGGCAACGGCTGCTGGCGCGTGGTGTAACGCAGCTGCAGGTCGCCCAGCCGGTCACCGCGCAGCGTGCCGCCGATGCTGTAGATCGTGAGGTCGCGCCATGCGAACACCGGGCTGGCGCTGTCGCCCAGCAGGGCCAGGAAACGCGTCGGCAGGTTGCCGCTGGTGAACGGGCGGATGGCGCCGTACTGCACGCGCTGCACGCCGAAATCGACGTCGAATGACGGCGCCAGCGTCCACGCCAGGCCGAGTGCGGCGCTGGCCGGAATGTCGAAGTCGCCGCTGTCGGCGTACACGCCGCGGTAGCTGGCGAACTCGCCCATCCCCACACGCGACTGGTAGGAAAGGTTCCAGTGCAGCCGCTCGCCGATCGCGCTGCCGACATCGACGCGCGCGCCTACGCCATAGGAGCTGTCGGCAAGCCAGCCGGGAAGCGGACCGAAGCCGTCGGAACGTGTACCGAGCCCGACGCTCGCAAAGCGCTGGTAGGCCAGTACGCCCGCAATGCGCAGGCTGCCGGCCTCGCCCCACTGGCCGGTCAGGCTGGGCGTCACCAGCGTGCGCTGCAGGTTGCCCTGCCGCAGGCCGGAGAACTCCGCTGCCTGGCCTGGCAACAGGCTCGGTGTGTCGGAAACGGTCTCCGTGGCGATGGAGACCGCCACCGGTGCCTCCGCAGGCCCCTGCAGGCGCAGCAGGGCGCGGGCCGGTACCTCGGCGGAGTAGTTGTCCAGCACGCGCGGAGCTTCCAGCGAACGCGCCGGCAGGGCCCATGAAAACTGCGGAGTAATGCTGGCCAGCGCGTAGTCGCGCCAGCGCGCCAGAGGCGACGCATCGGCCGAAACGGCGTGGGCGACGGGCGCCTGCGCGAGCGCGCGCGCCTCCTGCGCACCGGCGTGCGCAAAGGTGGAAAAAAACGGGAGCACCAGGCCAGCGCCCAGTGCTCCCGCCCATCTCCCTGTGGTTGCTGTTGCCCGCTGCATCGCCCCTGCTGCGGTAGTGGAACGGTTATGATGACTTCGCTGCCGATCGTTGGCTAAAAAGCAACACTTGTCAAGCGGCCGCGGTCATCCATGCCCGACAATCCGTTGTGCCGCCGGGTCTTGGCGGCGCCCCAGGGCGGCCCCCTTCCCTCGCGATCATGTTGTTTCGATGCAACAGACTTCCCTGCGGCGCCGCCCGCCCCCCATCGCACTCACGATCGCCGGCTCCGATTCCGGCGGTGGCGCCGGCATCCAGGCGGACCTGCGCACCTTCGCCGCGTTCGGCGTGCACGGCACCTGCGCGATCACGGCCCTCACCGCGCAGAACACCCGCGGCGTCGACGCGATCCACACCGCCCCGGCCGCCATGCTGCGCGCGCAGGTCGACGCGGTGCTGGCGGATTTCCGCGTCGGCGCGATAAAGATCGGCATGCTGGCGACGCCTGCGCTGGCGCGCACGGTCGCCGAACGGCTGGCCGCGCATCCGCGCTTGCCGGTAGTCCTCGATCCGGTACTGGTTGCGACCACGGGCGCCCGCCTTTCAAGCACCGACCTTGCCGGCGCGCTGGTGAAGCACCTGCTGCATCGCGCGGACCTGCTGACGCCCAACATCCCCGAGGCCGAGCGCCTGGCGGGCTTCCCGATCCGCAATCGCGCCGGGATGCAGCGTGCCGCCGTCGCGTTGCGCGCGCGGGGTGCGCGCGCCGTCCTGCTGAAAGGCGGCCACCTCGAAGGCTCGACGCTATGGGACCTGCTGCTGGACCCTCGCGGCGAACGCTGGTTCCGGCAGCGGCGCCTTCCCGGCGAAAGCCACGGCACCGGCTGCTCGCTGTCGTCGGCCGTCGCTGCGGGACTGGCCACGGGCCGCACGATGGAGGATGCGGTGGCGGATGCCATCGCCTTCGTGCAGCGAGGCCTCGCCGCCGGCTACCGCCCCGGCAAGGGTCGCCTGCGTGTGCTCGACCACCTCGCTGCCTCACCCCTGCCCGCAATCGCGCCGCGCACGCGGCGGTAAGCGGCGTCATGTGTCAGGTCTTGCCCTGGCAGGCCAGCGGCCTCACGCCGCCAGGCGGCTGATGATGGCGTCGGCGAAGGATTGCGTCGTGCCGCTGCCGCCGAGGTCGGGCGTGACCCGATCGCCGGCGGCGAGCGTGCCGCGGATGGCGGCGCGCAGGCGCTTGGCGAGTTCCGGCCGGTCGAGATGGTCGAGCATCTGCGCGGTGCCGAGCAGCAGCGCGCAGGGATTGGCGATGCCCTTGCCGGCAATGTCCGGCGCGGAGCCGTGCACCGCTTCGAAGATGGCCGCATCGGCGCCGATGTTCGCGCCCGGCGCCAGGCCGAGGCCGCCGACCAGCCCGGCGCAGAGGTCGGAAATGATGTCGCCGAACAAGTTGGTGGTGACGATCACGTCGAACTGCTCCGGGCGCATCACCAGCTGCATGCAGCAGTTGTCGACGATGAGCTCGTTGCATTCGATTTCGGGGTAGCCCGCGGCCACTTCGCGCGCGACCTTGAGGAAAAGCCCCGACGTGGACTTCAGGATGTTGGCCTTGTGCACCACCGTCACCTTGCGCCGCCCGGTGCGGCGGGCGAGGTCGAAGGCGTAGCGCACGATGCGCTCGGATCCCTTGCGCGTGATCTTCTGCGTCAGCGTGGCGATGGCGCCGTCGTCGGAGACGTTCTGGCCTTCGCCGATGTAGGCGCCTTCGGTGTTTTCACGCACGGTGACGAGGTCGACGTTTTCCGGGAAGCGCGAGCGCGTGTTCGGGAAGGAGACCGCGGGGCGCACGTTCGCATACAGGTCGAACCGCTTGCGCAGTTCCACGTTGATCGAGCTGAAGCCGCCTCCCACGGGGGTCGTCAACGGGCTCTTGAGGGCGACCCGGTGGCGGCTGATGGCGTCCAGCGTTGCCTGCGGCAGCAGTTCGCCACAGGCTTCCTGCGCGGCCATGCCCGCCTCCACGAAGTCGTAGCCGATGCCGGCCTGCAGCGCGTCGAGCACGCGCAGGGTGGCGTCCATGATTTCAGGGCCAATGCCGTCGCCGCGGATCACCGCGATGGTGGTGTTCATGAGGGGCTCCTTGGAGCGCGCGCCGTGCACGCGTGGGTGGACCGGGCCGCTGCGGCCATCGCGGCAGCCGCCGGGGTTCTGCAGTGGTCCCGGAAGGAATGCAGGAAACCCTTGCTTTACAAGGATTTTGCCGGCCCCGGGGTTGCCCGGGGCGAGGCGGGCGCGCATTATCGGCCAATGCCCGCCAGCCCGACAATACGTTCGCGCATGCGCCAGGCCGCCTGCGCGGCGCTGCTGGCCGCGCTTGGCTGGCTTGCGCCGGTGCAGGCCGCACCGGCGTTGTCCGACCTGCAAGTGGTCCTGGATCGTCCGCTCACGGGGTCCCTCGTGCAGCCGGCGACGCTGGTCGTGACCGGCCGCGCGCCCGCACGCTGCACGCCCGAGCTCGGGCAGACGCGGCTGGAGGACGACAACCTCAGCATCGAACTGCGCATGCCGGCTGGCTGCGAAGGCGCGCGGCCGTCCCGCTTCGCCCTGCGCGTCGCGCCGGACGCCATCGGCGGCGTGCCGCTGCTGCCCGCGCACGTCTATCGCGTCCGTCTGTATGCCGGCAGCGGCGGCGCGGCCACGCTGGCCGGGTTCGTGCTGCTCGACACCCATC
>JAEZQS010000077.1 GCA_023412995.1 Pseudomonadota bacterium | reverse complement strand
GTCAGAAACCGCGCGGCCCCGAAGGTTACTACGCCCGCCGGATCAGAACTTGACGGTCACGCGGCCCCAGTAATAGCGGCCGAGCAGGTCGAAGTTCGCCGGATCGGTGTTGGCGTTGAGCGTGTTGTTCGCGTACAGGAACGGCGGCTGCTTGTCGCCCACGTTGTTCACGCCCAGGTCGATGCGCGTGTTGATCGGCTCGATGTTGTAGCCGAACTGCAGGTCGTTGTAGACCGTCGCGCCGTAGTCGTAATACAGGTTGTGCAGCGTGCAGTAGTCGCCGTAGTAGCAGGTGCCGGCCGGGAACACGTCCTGCGACGGTGCCGGCGAACCCATGCGGAAGCGGCCGACGTAACGCATCGCCCACGACGCATCGAACGGACCCATCTGCCAGCCCACGCTGGAGGTGGCGCGCCAGCGCGGGAACAGGCACACGCCGCCGCCCGCGCCCGGGCAAGCCGACTGCAGCGACGAACCGAACGGCATGAAGTGGCCGGCGTAATGGTAGGTGGTGTTGCCTTCCAGGCCCGGCGCCGTCTGCAGGTCGTAGTTCTTCAGGTAGGTCGCGTTGAGGGCCACGTTGAAGCGGCCGAACGAGAACTCCGGCAGGCGGTAGTTGAGCGCGAAGTCCACGCCACCCACGTCGACGCGACCGAGGTTGCCGGTCGGCTCGATGATGGTCTGGATCTGGCCGGCGTTGCTGCCGTCCTGGTAGCGGCGGATCAGCGGGCAGAACTCCGTCTGGCCGGCATAGCACAGGTCCAGCACGGCCTGCGCGCCGATCGCCGTGATGTTGTTGGTCAGGTACAGGCGCCACACGTCCGCACTCACCGACAGGCCGTCAAGCCACGACGGGTCATAGACGATGCCGAAGTCGAACGACTTGCCCGTCTCCGGACCGATCGGGAAGCCGGCGAAGGCGGCGCCCGAGGCGATGGCGTTCAGCTGCAGCTGCTGGGCCACGTTCTGGTTGACGAAGCTGCCGTCGGTCGGCACGCCGGCGCAGGCCGGGTTGCCGCCACCGGTGTAGTGGTCGCAGGGATCGTTCGACAGCTTCGGCGCATCGCTCGTCGCGCCGCCGAAGATGTCGCTGACGGTCGGGGCACGGAACACCTCGGACACCGTGCCGCGCAGCAGCAGGTCCTCGATCGGACGCCACTCGACGGCGATCTTGGTGTTGTTGGTGTTGCCGAAGGTGTTGAACTTCGAATAGCGGTCGCCGACGGTGAGGTTCAGCGCGTGCACGAACGGCACGTCCTTGAGGATCGGCACGAACAGTTCGGCGTACGCTTCCTTGACGTTGTAGCCGCCCTGCAGCGCCGAGGCGCACTGGCTGCCCAGCGTGCAGTTGCCGTTGAAGTCGATCAGCAGGCCGGTATCGACCACCTGGTTGACGTATTCGGTGCGGTAGTTCGCACCGAGGGCAAGCTGGACCGTGCCGGCCGGCAGTTCGAACAGGCCGCCGTTGAGGTCGATGCGCTTGACCGTTTCCTTCTGGTAGCTGTTGCTCGACGCCGGCGCGGCGGCGCTGCGGAGCACCGCGACGCTGTTCGGATCCTGCAGGTTGAACGGATTGAACGGCACGCAGCCGTCGATCGGGGCGTCCGGGGTGCCGCAGTGGACGACGCCGTCGCTACCCAGGAACGAGGGGCCGCTGGCAACGTTCAGGATCGCGAGGTTCGGCAGGCCGTAGGTGGTCGTGGACAGGTTGGCGTGGCCGTAGTCGTAGCCGATTTCCCAGTTCCACTGCTGGTCGTTCCAGACCGAGAAGGAGCCACGGAAGCCGGTGGAGATCTGGTCGTCGTCGCGGCCGATGGACGCGCTGCGGTTGCCGGCCGAGACCAGGCGCGAATTGAACGACGCGCCGCCGCCGACGTAGTCGACGCCGAACGGGTTGTAGTAGCTGTCGGCCGAGAACACGGCGCCGTACGGCGTGCCGTACACGGCCGGCGCGAGCTGGAAGCCCGAGGAGGTCTTGTGGTGCAGGACCGACAGGTACGCCTCGATGTCGTCCGTCAACTTGTAGTTGCCGTTGAGGAACAGGCCGGTGCGCTCCTGCGGGGTCATGATCAGGTTGACCGTCGCGTAGTTGTACTTGTCGCTGGGGCCGTCCGGACCCGCGTTGTTGCGGTAGCAGTGGTAGTCGGTCGCGAGGTTCATGCCGCTCGCGCCGGGATTGAGCGCGATGTAGGAACCACCCGGGCAACCGACGATGTCGCCGAAGCCTTCCGGAACCTGGATGTGGCCGAACTCGGACGAGGACGAGCCGCCGACGAAGCCCTGCGGCGGGAACGACGTCGTGCCGTAGAGGGAAACCGAATCCTTCGAGAAGTCGCGGTGGCCGGCGAGCACGCCGTCGATCTTCTTGTAGCTGATGCCGGCCATGATGCTGCCGCGGTCGGTGCTCTGGCCGAACGTGAACTGGTAGCCCGTGCTCTCGCCGTCGTCGCGGTCGGAGATGCCGTAGTCCACGGCGAACTCGGCGCCCTGGTAGTCGCTGCGCAGGATGAAGTTCACGACGCCCGCGATCGCGTCGGAGCCGTACACCGACGAGGCACCGTCGGTCAGCACCTCGATGCGCTCGATCATGTTGGACGGGATCGCGTTCGGATCGCCCGTCAGGTAGCGGTGACCATTGATCAGCACGAGGGTGCGCTGCGAACCGAGGCCGCGCAGGCCGATGCTGGAGAAGCCGCTGCCGCCGGCGTTGTTGACCTGCGGATTGGTATTCGGGCCGGTAACGGCCGGGAGCTGCTGCACCAGGTCGCCCAGGGTCAGCTTGCCGGTCTTCTCGATCGCCGCGCGATCGATGGTGATGACCGGATTGGACGTTTCGATATCCACGCGACGGATGTTCGAACCCGTCACCGTGATGGTTTCCAGCCTCTGCCCGGTGTCATCGTCCTGGGCGAGCGCCGGAGCCGCGGACAATCCGACCACGGCCGTGGTACCGGCATACAACGCGTAGCGCACGGCTTTGAAAAGCTCGTTGCTCATAAGATTCATCAGACTCTCCAACGTCGAGTTGTCACAGCTCGGGGTGTGCTTCCCCATTCCCTGGAAGCGGCCGGAAGATCAGCTTGGTCCTCGGCAGTGCGCGATACTAACAAGATTCTTACGTTTGGGGAATCCCGGAGTGCATGCCGGACCCCCTTCATTTAGCCTTATAATTCAACACGTTATGTGATCTGCAACTTGCTGCAGTGCAACGGCGCAACGGCCGGAAGCAAGATCGGCAACTCGCGTAAGCAGTCGTCTTCCGGCCGATACAACGGCCGGAAACGGCGCCATGGCCGCCCGAGGCGGCGCCCCGAAAGGCGTGGTGCAGGCCTCAGGCGCCGAGTGCCTGGCGCAGTCCCGCCAGCTGGCGCGCATACGGGCGCCACTCGCCAAACGCGCTGGTATGGATGCCCCCGCGCACCTGCGCGGCACTCAGGGTCGCCACGGCGCGCGTGTTGCGGCGCAGGTCCACGCAGCCGGGCTCCCATTCCAGTCCGCAGAACGCCAGTAGCCGTTGCAGTGTCGCATCCGGTTCGTGCACCAGGTCCGCATAGGCGACATCGAGCACCTGACCCGGCATTGCCGCATGCCAGTGCGCCATGACGCGGCGGTACTGCGCATGGTGCGCAGCCAGTGCGTCGAGGTCGTAGATGTGGGCGAAGGCATCGGCGAACATCACGCGGAAATTGGAGAAGCACACGTCCATCGGATCGCGCACGAGGTGCAGGATGCGCGCCTGCGGCAGCGCGCGGCGGATCAGTCCGGCGACCATCCAGTTGCGCGGCAGCTTGTCAGTGAAGAACGGCAGCCCGCGTGCGCGCCATTGCGTCTGCGCCAGGTAGCGGCGGCCGAGTTCGGCGTAGTCGATCGAGGGCAGCCGCTCGAGCATGGTCTGGTCGAGCGTGGTGCGGTGGTCCGCGGCATGGCGCAGTTGCAGCGCGAAATCGTCGAGCTCGCCCGCGGAAGTGACCTGCGAATGGTTTCCCAGCAGGCGATCGAGCAACGTCGTTCCCGATCGCGGCATGCCGATGATGAAGATCGGCTGCGGACCGTCGTGGACCACGGCTCCGGGCTGCAGGAATGCCGGCGTGCACCGCTCGACTAGGCCATCGAACAGGCGTTCCGCCACAGCGGGATCATGCGGCTGGCGCGCGAACATCAGGCGGTTCGCCAGCGCCAGCGACTCCCACGCGTCATCGTGGCGACCGAGGTCCTCCAGCTCCTTGTAGCGCGCGAACTCGAGCGCGGCATGGTCGACGCTGCCGCGCGCCACGCGGCCGATGCGCCGCGCGAGCGCGTCCAGATGGTTGCGTTCGGGTGTCTGGCGGCGCAGTCGCGCCAATTCGAACGCGGCGCGCGCCGGGGCGTCCGGCAGCTCCTGGCTGGCTTCCAGCTCGGCTTCCGCTTCTTCGAGCCGGCCGTTGAAGGCGAGCTGCATGCCGCGCGAGAAGCGGAACTCCGCGTTGTCGGCGCCGGCATCGCGCGCGCGATCGAGCAGGGCGAGCGCCTCGGCATGCTCGCCCAGGCGGTAGCGCAGGCCGGCCAGCCGCACCAGTTCCGCGGCCGAGCGCGTGCGTTCGACCGACGGATGCGCCAGACAGGCGCGTGCGGCCACCACTTCGCCGGCCTGCAGCAGGGCGGCGGCGACGTCACCGACCAGGCGGGCGTCGTCCGGCAGTTCGCGCGCCGCGTCCAGCGCATGGCGGATGCTGTCGCGAACGCGGTCTTCCTCCCACGCGATGCCGCCCAGGAAAAGATGGGCGTCGGTATGCGCCGGCATGCGTTGCACCAGGGACTCCAGGGTGATGCGCGCGGCATCCACCTGGCCGGTGGCAAGGTAGTTCTGCGACCGGCTCCAGAGCCGCTCGATGCGATCGGTCATGCCTTCCCCTGCGAATGGTGCGAAGCCGCCGATTATCGGCCAAGGGGGGCCGCACGGCGCACGCGGGCACGCGCCCGGAGGCAGTGGATGCGCTGGTGCTACAGGTCCTGGCGGTACTGGATGTACGGCGTGCGGGCCTGGCCTTCCGGATCGCGCGGCGACGCCGCGGGAGCGGACCACAGGTTCTGCGCACCGACGCTCAACTCGCCGCTCCACGGCGTGCGCCAGGAGACGCCGAGGTCGAGGGTCGTCCAGCGCTTGCCGGCCAGGGCCGGATCATCGCTGCTGAGGACGTGCCCGACCACCGCGCCACTCAGCGATCCGGCATCCAGTCCGAGGCTGAGCGACAGCTGGTCGAGGTCGATGCCGGGCACGAGCTGGTCGGCGAAGCCGCCGGCCGCGCCGAGCCGCGTGCGCCCGTAACTGGCGGCGATGTCGACCGCCGAACCGGGCGCGAACTGCCATCGGCCACGTGCGTACATCGCGGCTTCGTTGTCCAGCTGCCGCGGCGGCGCCGCGCCGGGAAGGGAGAGCGTCGGCACGCCGATGCTGCCCGCGCCCAGCCCCGGCAGGGTCACCGCCGTGTCGGCGTCGAGCCAGGACAATCCGTAGGAAAGATCGAGGCCGCCCTCGGCGCTGCTCCAGCCGAGGCCGAGCGTGCCGCTCAGCGCCGCGCGCGACCACGGCGTGGCGGCAGCGCAATCGTCGGCCGTGCAGGGTGCCGGCGGCATCGCGAGGTACTGGCCCAGCAGCACGTCGGCATGCAGGCCATTGCCGGCCTGCCAGCGCAGTCCGCCGGCATCGACGCGCGTTCCGGCCAGCTGCCAGGTGGCGGTTCCGGCATAGGCCGGCAGGTGGGTGGAAGACGTCGATACCCAGCCGCGCGGCAACGCGACGACCGCCAGCAACTGGCCGTTCGAGCCCGACCAGATCGGCAGTACCGGCGCGCCGTGCGCCAGCGGCTGGCCACCCGAATCCAGCGCGAGCAGCTGCTCCACCAGCGGGGTTGCCGCGGGCGCCAGCGACGGAAGCTCCTCGGCCGTTCCCGCCAGGGGGAGCAGCAACAGGGCAGCGAGGGCGAGGCGCAGGAGCATCAGGGTACGGTCAGCCAATGAGTCCGGTGTGGCGCATCTTGAGAACCCGCCGGCGTCGCCAAGTTCCGCAGGCGGGCGCGACAGCGGGATCCGTCAACGGGCGGCAGGCTGCCGCTCGTGCGCCCGATCATAGCGCGATTTACAAAAACCTAACAGTACTTCGGCAGCCTGGAATGCCGCTTCCTTCACATTTCCGTCATGCGGCCCGGACTAGCGCGCGCAATCCCCCTTCGGGTTCGCCCGGACCGCGTCGCAACGGCGCTTTTCGCCAGGCAGTGCCTGCGGCGCGCCATCCGGCGCGTGGGACGGCACCGCCCGAACGCCGGGGATGCTGCAATGCGCCCACCCTTGCCACCGGATGTTTTCCATGCTGATTTCCGGCGTACTCGCCACCCTCCTCGCTGCCGCGCCCGATCCCGCCGCTGCGTCGCTTGCGGCGGCCGAGCGGGCCTTTGCTGCCGATGCCCGCCGCGATGGCGCCCGGCGCGCCTTCCTGGCCCATTTCGATGCCGGCTCATGGCTGTTCCGGCCCGCACCCGTCGATGCGCTGGACGCCCTCGCACGCGATGCCGACGATGGCGGAGAACTGGCCTGGGGTCCCGCGCGCTTCGCCGTTGCCGCCAGTGGCGACCTGGGTTTCTCCACCGGCCCGTGGCGTGCGACGGGACCGGGCAGCGATGGCGCCGCCCACGGCCAGTTCCTGACGGTGTGGGTCCGTG
>JAEZQS010000359.1 GCA_023412995.1 Pseudomonadota bacterium | reverse complement strand
CCCGCTCCGTTACCGGCGGTTCCGCGGGCGCGGGCGGGGCCGGCGCGACGCCGGCGCGCTCGTAGGCGGCGCGGAATTTCGCGAACAGCGGCAGGTCGAGCCGGCGCGCAAGCTGCTCGTTCTCGCTGGTGCCGTAGGAAAGGCCTACCGGCAGCATGCCGGCGCGGCGGATGCGCTCCACCAGGTCGCGCACGGTGTCGTCGTCCGGCAGGGCCGGCAGGTGGCTGAGGTCGAGCACGACCGGGGCACGCAGGAAGAGCTTTTCGGCGCTCTCGACCTTGGCGCCCAGTTCGGCCTCGAGCGCCGCCGCATCGAGCAGGCGCAGGCGCAGGTTGGCGATGCCGACCTGGCCGAACTTGATTTCCGCCACCGGCTCGAGGCTGGCCTGGCCGGCCGTCACGGCCGCGCTCACGCGCCACCCGCGGCGCGAGCGCCAGCCGCTGGCGTGGCGAGGTGGCCATGGGCGCGCTCGGCCAGCCACGGCAGTTCGGGCAGGCGCCGCATCGGCCCCTCGAGGTAGGTTTCGCGAACGAAGGCGAAGCTGCACAGTGTCTTCGCCAGCAGCGCCACCCGGCGGCCGTTGGACGGCATCACCTGCTGGCCCACTTCCTGGAAGCCGCTGGTGCCGTGGAACAGCAGCGAGACATCGTCGCGCGGTTCGAGGAACACCTCGCACGCGAGCAGCGGCACGCGCACCTCGGCATGGCTGGTGACATCCGCATAGAGCACGCGGCCCAGCCCGAGGCCGCGCCACGGTCGCGCCAGCACGATGCGGTCGATGTAGACGAACTGTTCGAAGCGACTGCGAAACCAGAGGAAGTTGGGGCTGTCGTAGTCGGCGTCGTCCCTCAGCGCGGGCAGGAAGCCGGCCACCTGCCCATCGACTTCGACCAGCCGGAAATAGCACGCCTGCTCGAACAGGTGGCGCAGGCGGGCGGCATCGAGCGGCAGGATGGTGGACCCGGCGGCATTGTTGAGCGCGAGCACCGCCTCGAGGTCACGCAGCTGCACGTCGCGGATGCTCAAGGCCATTTCTGCTCCAGGACGGGGGGTGCGCGCCACGGCGGGCCGGGTGCGCCATTGCCCGATTATCGCATGCGGCCCCGGCGGGGTCATGGCCGCGCGCGAGCGCGTCGCGCGAGCGGGACGGCCGGCAGGCGGCCGGTCGGGCGCCGGCGAACCCGCTCCCGCCGCGGCAGTCCGGGGGATGTCCGCACCGGGTCCGCCGGTGACTTCGGGCAGGTTACGCGGTCCGGCGCGCAGCCTATGATGGCGCCATGCCGTGGCCCCAGTTCAACCACATCCAGCTGCTCCGCTACGCCGGACTGTTCCAGTACGCCAGCGTCGGCACGCCGTTCCTGCGCTATCCGGCGCTGGTGGAGGACCTCGCGCAGAAGCAGCTGCCGCACGCCTACCTCCACCTGTGGCTTGCCTGCTACATCGTTTTCGGCGTCGTCTACTGGTACCTCACCAGCGACCTCGGCGAGCGGCGCCGCACGCCGGTGCGGCGCGCGGTGCAGATCGGACTGCTGGTGGTGCTCAACGGCATGGCCGTGGCGATCGGCTGGTTCAGCCAGAGCGGCATTTCCGCGTTGCTGCTGGCGGTGGTCGCGGTGGTGCTGCCGTGGCTGCTGCCGCTGCGCGTCGGCATCGCCTGGATGGTGCTGCAGAACTTCTCGCTGGTGCCGGTGTTCGCCAGCATCCGGGAACCGGTTTTCAGCCTCGGCGACGCGTTCCTGCAGTCGAGCCTCTACCTCGGCTTCATCGTGCTCGCCTTCGTCACCGCGCTGGTGACCAAGCAGCAGGTGGATGCGCGCGAGGAGCAGCGGCGGCTCAATTCCGAGCTGCGCGCGACGCGCACGCTGCTGGCCGAGTCCAGCCGGCTGGCCGAGCGCATGCGCATCTCACGCGAGCTGCACGACCTGGTCGGCCATCACCTGACCGCGCTCAGCCTCAACCTGGAAGTCGCCAGCCACCTGGTGCAGGGGCAGGCGCGCGAACACGTGCGGCAGGCGCAATCGGTCGCCAAGCTCCTGCTGGGCGACGTGCGCGAAGTGGTCAGCCAGTTGCGCGAGGGCGACAGCATCGACCTCACGCACGCCCTGCGCAACCTCACCGAAGGCGTGCCCGGGCTCGACATCCACCTCGAGCTGCCGCCCCGTTTCAGCGTGGAGGACCCGCGCCGCGCGCAGGTCCTGCTGCGCTGCGCGCAGGAGATCATCACCAACACCGTGCGCCACGCCGGCGCGCGCAACCTGTGGCTGCGCTTCGAGCGCAACGCCGACCGGCGCATGGTCATCCACGCCCGCGACGACGGCCAGGGCGCCGAGCAGTTCCGGCAGGGCAATGGCCTTGCCGGCATGCGCGAGCGGCTGGCCCAGTTCGGCGGACACCTGGACATCGCAACCGGCCGCGGCACCGGCTTCGTGCTGGACGCCTCGCTGCCACTGGAGAACGCATGAGCGCCGATCCCATCATCCGGGTATGCCTGGTGGACGACCAGACGCTGGTACGCCAGGGCATCCGTTCGCTGCTCGAGCTGTCCGACGCCATCCGCGTGGTGGCCGAGGCCGGCGATGGCACCCAGGCGGTGGCGACCATCCCCGAGGTCAAGCCGGACGTGGTGCTGCTGGACATGCGCATGCCGGGCATGTCCGGCCTCGACGTGCTGAACGCCCTCGCCGCGCGGCGCGAACTGCCGCCGACCATCATCCTCACCACGTTCGACGACGACCAGCTGGTGCTGGCCGGCCTCAAGGCCGGTGCACGCGGTTACCTGCTCAAGGACGTCTCGCTCGACCAGCTGGTCGATGCCGTGCGCACCGTCGCCGCGGGCGGTTCGCTCGTCGCGCCGGTGGTGACCCAGCGCCTCCTGTCCGGCCTCGAGCGCATGCACAACGACTTCACCAGCCTCGACCGGCCCGATCCCCTCACCGAACGCGAGACCGAGATCCTGCGCCTGATGGCCGGCGGCTACAGC
>JAEZQS010000232.1 GCA_023412995.1 Pseudomonadota bacterium | reverse complement strand
GTGCCGCCGGCGCCCGGCTCCAGCCACGCACGCGCATCGGCGAGGATCGCATCGCAGGTTTCGTCGAACTGGCTGGCCACCGTGTCGCCCGCCGGGGCGCCGGCCAGCGCACGCACTTCTTCCAGCGCGCGCAGGATGTCCGCCGGTGCCTGCGGCGGATCGCGCTCGAGTGCCTGCAGGAGCGCCAGCAAGGCGCGGTCGGCCGCCTCCGGCGAGGCCTCGCTGCCGCAGAGGAGCTCGAAGGTGTCCACCAGCCCGGCAAAGAGGCGCGGGCTCACCACCGGCTGGCCGGCCAGCTGCAGCAGCCCTGCACGCAGGGTCCAGAGGTGACCGGCGAGGTTGCCGCTATCCACCGTGGAGACGTACTGCGGCAGCAGCGGCTGCAGCGTGACGGTGTCGTACCAGTTGTAGAAATGGCCGCGGTAGCGTTCGAGCCGGCCGAGCGAGGCGAAGGTCTGGCGGGTGCGTTCGAGCAGTCCTGCGAGTCCCAGGTAGCCGAGATCCCATGCGGCGAGGTTGGACAGGAGCGCGAGGCCGATGTTGGTGGGCGAGGTGCGCTGCGCCACCCGCGCGATCGGATGCTCCTGGAAGTTGTCCGGCGGCAGCCAGTTGTCCTCGGCGCCGACGAAGCGCTCGAAGAACGCCCAGGTGCGGCGCGCCGCCCGCCGCAGCAGCGCGAGCTGGCGCTCGTCCAGCCGCTCGGTTTCCTCCCCCGGGGTGAGCGCCAGCCAGTGCTCGAGCGCCGGCGCGACCAGCCACAGCACCAGCCACGGCGCCGCCGCGGGCAGGCCCTGCGGATGCAGGACCAGCAGCAAGGCGCCCAGTGCCAGCGCGAACGGGACGATCGGCCACAGCACCGGCGCGTCGTCCCTGCCCGCCGCCGCGACCAGGCGCGAACTGGTCCATTGCAGCAGCCGCCGGTGCGAGACATGCACGCGCCAGCCGGTGCGGACGATCGCGTCCAGCGCATGCCAGGCGGTGAAGGGCAGGGCGGCCAGTTCGAATCCGGTCCGCGCCAGCCGCTCCAGCGCATCGCGCCCGACCAGGGCGAGATGGGTGCCGAGGTGCAGGTCGGGCGACTTGCGCGCGATCGCCAGCGCGATGTCGAGCACCACCGGCAGCAGCAGCACTTCCAGCACCAGCAGGGTCCAGAACCCTGGGTGCGCGAGAACGGTCCAGCCCAGCAGCAACAGCGCCAGCAGGGCCGGCGCGACCAGGCTCCGCCGCAGGTTGTCGAACACCTTCCAGCGCGACAGGCCCGACAACGGGTTGCGCTCGCGCGTGCCTTTGCCGGTCGGCACGGTCGGGAACAGCCACTCGGCGATCTGCCAGTCGCCGCGGATCCAGCGCCGGCGGCGCTTGGCATCGAGGCGGAAGGTGGCGGGATAGCGTTCGTAGAGCTCCACTTCGGTGGCGAGCCCCGAGCGGGCGTAGCAGCCCTCGAGCAGGTCGTGGCTGAGGATGCGGTTGGCCGGGAAGCGGTTGGCCAGCACCTGCTCGAACGCATCGACGTCGTAGATCCCCTTGCCGGTGAAGGAGCCTTCGCCGAACAGGTCCTGGTAGGTGTCCGACACCGCGCGCGTGTAGGGATCGAGGCCCGGTTCGCCGCCGAACAGGAGCGCGTAGCGGCTGTTGCGTTCGGTCGAGAAGCTGGTGCCGATGCGCGGCTGCAGGATGCCGTAGCCGCCGGTGATGCGCCGGCGCGCCGCATCGTAGCGCGGGCGGTTGAGCGGGTGCTGCATCGTCGCGACCAGCTCGCGCGCCGCATCGTGCGGCAGCTGGGTGTCCGAATCCAGGGTGATGACGTAGCGCGTCGCCTGCAGCTGCGACACGTCGCCGACCAGGCGCGAGAACGCGTCCCGGCCATGGCCGCGCAGCAGCGCATTCATTTCGCCGAGCTTGCCGCGCTTGCGCTCGTAGCCGATCCAGCTTGCCTCGCTTTCGCTCCAGCGCCGCGGCCGGTGCAGCAGGAAGAAGCGGTCGCCACCCTGGGCGTGGCGCGCGTTGAGCCGCTCGATGCCGGCCACGGCCACCGCGAGGACCTCGGCATCGCCCGGCTGCTCGCGTTCGGGTGCATCGGCGAAATCCGTCAGCAACGCGAAGCGCACGTGCGGGTCGCGGTTGGCGAGGAAGCGGATCTCCAGTTCGTCCACCAGCTCCTGCGCGTCCCCGGTGCTGGCGAGCAGGGTCGGCACCACCACCAGGGTCTGCGCTTCTTCCGGCACGCCGCTCTCGCAATCCATCCGCGGCAGCGGCAGTGGGGCGATGGCGAGCGCGCCGAACTGGTTGACCAGCGCCACCGCGAGCTGGCTGACGGCAAGGACGGTGGCGGCTGCGGTTGCCAGCGCGAGCCATGCCGACGTCCCGGCCTGCCACAGCTCGTACAGCGCTGGCGCGGCGAGCAGCGCGCCAATGGCGAGCAGGCAGGCGAGGTAGAGCGGGAAGGGGATGCTGCGGGCACGCAGGCGCGGGAAGCGCCGTACCAGGCCGCAGGCGCGTTCGAGTCGGGTGATGCCGGCATCGACCAGGTAGTAGCCGACGTGGCGCTCGATCACCGGCGCCTCGTCGGTGGCGGCGCGCGCCAGCGCCAGCGCTTCCCGCGCCACCCCGACCTGCGGCTGCCCCGAGTCGCGCGCGATGCGTTCGACCGCCTGGCGGTACGAATCGCGGGTGCGGAAATCCATCCGGCGGTAGCAACCGGCCGGGTCCTCCTGCAGCACGTGCTCGATGTGGCTGGCCGACTCGACGAACTCGCGCCAGTCGGTCGCTTCCAGCTGGCGCAGGCTGCCGATGCTGTTGCTGATGGAGACCTGGTCGGCGGCTTCCTCCTGCGCGGTGGCGTTGACCAGCTGCTCGATGGTCATGCCTGCTTCCTGCAGGCGCTGCTCGACCCAGGTGAGCGGCAGCGCCAGCGCGGCGCTGTGGCCCTGCAGGCGGCGCACCAGCTCGGCGACGAAGGCGCCGCGCATCGGCGGGTCCGAGCGCGCCATGTCGGCGACCACCACGATCAGGCTCTTGGGGTCCTTCTCGACGGCGCCGATCATCGACTCGGCCCACAGGCCGGCGAGGTTGCGGTGGCGGCGGTCGTTGTGCACGCGCCAGGCGACGCGGCGCAGGTTCTCGATCAGCGCGAGGCGCAGCATGATCGGGATCGCCCACAATTCGCCGAGGGCGAGCGGCGTCACCTCCTGGTAGGCGCGCACGAAGCGGCTGATGGTGTCCTGGTCGACGCGCCCGTCGCCGTGCGAGATGGCGTTGAGGGCGATGTCGTAGACGCGCGGCAGGCCGGCGGAGGCACCGCGCTCGAGGCGCGGCAGCTCCAGGCTGTAGCGCTCCGGGAAGTGCCGCCGCGCGGTGCGGATCTGCTCGTCGATCAGGTAGAGGTTGTCGAGCAGCCACTCGCCCGCCGGCGTGATGCGATGGCCGGACTTGATCGCATCGGCCAGCAGCGCGCAGCTGCGGCGCAACAGCCGCTCGTTGGCGGCAAGCCGTTGCAGCAGGGTATCGGACCGCTCGCCGGCGGTGACCTCGTGGCTGGCGGCCAGCGCGCGGCCGAAAACCTCGAGCTGTTCGCCGCTGAGGAGTTCGGCGCGCAGCGGCGCGTCGCCTTCGGCCGGACCGTCATCGGTGGTGCGTTGGGGGCGCAGGCGCGCAACCAGGGACGCAAGCCATCGACGACTGTTCGGCATGGATCAACTCCCGTCGGTGCGGCGCCCGGGGGCGGTCGACCGCAAAGGCCCGCCGGGCCATCCGCGGGATGATGGCGCCGGTCGCGTGAATGCCATGCAACCCGCCCGCGTGGCGCGGGGCGCCTGCCGCGTTCAGCGCCCCTCGCGACGCAGGCGGCTGTGGCGTCGGCCGTAACCGAAGTAGATGGTGAAGCCGATCAGGGTCCAGATGCCCATCAGCGTCCACTGGTACCAGTTTTCCCACGCCAGCAGCAGCAGGCAACTGAGGACGCCGAGCGTGCAGGTGACCGGCGCGAGGGGCACGCGGAACGTGCGTGGCAGGTCGGGGCGCGCGTGGCGCAGCACCAGCACGCCGGCGCACACGGCGATGAAGGCGATCAGGGTTCCCATCGAGACGAGGTCGCCGAGCACGTCGAGCGGGAACAGCGCCGCCAGCAGGGCGATGCCGCAGCCGGTGATCACGGTGTTGATGTGCGGCGTGCGGTAGCGCGGGTGGATCTTCGCGAACACCGGCGGCAGCAGCCCGTCGCGGCCCATGATCATGAAGATGCGCGGCTGCGCGATGATCATCACCAGCACGACCGAGGAGAGGCCGACCAGCGCGCCGATCTCGACCAGCCAGCGCAGCCAGTCGAGCTGCGGATGGGCGGCGACCGCCGTGACCACGGGCTCGCTGGTGCCCAGCGCGGTGAAGGGCACCAGCCCGGTCAGCACCATCGCCATGCCGATGTAGAGCACGGTGCAGATCGCGAGCGAGGTGAGGATGCCGATGGGCAGGTCGCGCTGCGGATTGCGTGCCTCCTGCGCCGCGACCGAGGTCGCCTCGAAGCCGATGTAGGAAAAGAACACCAGCGTGGCGCCGCGCATGATGCCGCTCCAGCCGTATTTCTCCGGCCCTTCCGGCTCCGGGATGAAGGGTTGCCACAACGAGGTGTCGACGTAGCGCCAGCCGGCGACGATGACGATCACGATCAGTCCGACCTTGAGGACCACCATGGCGACGTTGGCGCCGCTCGATTCGCGGATGCCGATGTAGCAGAGCCACGTGAGGGCCAGCACGATCGCCACCGCGGGCAGGTTCATGATGGCGCCGGTGGCGACCAGGTGGCCGTCGTCGTAGGCGAAGGGCGACTGCACCAGCGCCGCCGGCAGGTGCACGCCGAGGTGGTCCAGAAGGCTCGTGAAGTAGCCGGTCCAGCTGACCGCGACGGCGGAGGCGGAGACGCCGTACTCCAGCACCATGTTCCAGCCGATGAACCAGGCCACCAGTTCGCCCAGCGTGGCGTAGGCGTAGGAGTAGGAGCTGCCCGACATCGGGATCAGCGTGGCGAACTCGGCGTAGCACAGCGCGGTGAAGCTGCAGCAGAGCGCGGCGATCACGAACGACAGCACGATCGCCGGGCCGGCATGCTCGGCCGCGGCCTGGCCGGTGATGACGAAGATGCCGCCGCCGATCACCGCGCCGATGCCCAGCGCGGTGAGGCCCCACGGCCCGAGGGTGCGGCGCAAGGCGAATTCGTCGGCGGCCGCGGAATGGCCGAAGTCGGTCTTGCGGGCGAGCAGTTGGTCGAGCATGCGGACTCCGGCCGGCGTGACGGGGGTGTTTCGATGCTGCCGGCCGCGTGGCCGGCAGCCGGCGTCAGCCGCGACGGAGCTTGCTGTTCCGGTAGCCGTAGGCGAAGTAGATGACCATGCCGATCACGGTCCAGCCGACCATCAGGCGCCAGTGCTCGGCAAAGGCCTGCCAGAAGAGGTAGAGGCAGGCGATGGCGCCGAGCGGGCAGATGATGATCGGCATCGGCACGCGGAACGCGCGCGGCAGGTCCGGACGCGTGTAGCGCAGCACCAGCACGCCGATGCTGACCGTCGTGAAGGCGAGCAGCGTGCCCATCGCGACCAGCTCGCCCAGCACGCCGACCGGGAACAGTCCCGCCAGCACGGCGGCGAACACGCCGACGACGATGGTGCCGTAGTAGGGGGTCTGGAAACGGCGGTGGACGCGCGCGAAGGCCGCCGGGATGAGGCCGTCCTTCGCCATCGAATAGAAGATGCGCGGCTGCCCCATCAGCATCACCAGGATCACCGACGAGAGACCGGTGAGCGCGCCGATCACCACCAGCGTGCGCAGCCAGTCGAGCGAGGGATACTGCGCCAGCGCGGTCGCCACCGGCTCGGGCGTGCCGAGGATGCGGAAGTCCACCATGCCGGTGAGCGTGGCGGCCACGGCGATGTAGAGGATGGTGCAGATCACCAGCGAGCCGAGGATGCCGATCGGCATGTCGCGCTGCGGGTTCTTCGCCTCGCCGGCCGCGGTCGAGACCGCGTCGAAGCCGATGTAGGAGAAGAACACGATCGTGGCGGCACGCATCACGCCGTCCCAGCCGAAGCGGCCCGGGCCTTCCGATGCCGGGATGAAGGGCACCCAGTTGTCGGGGTTGACGTAGCTGAAGGCGAAGGCGATGAAGAGCAGGATCACCGTCACCTTGATCGCCACGATGATCGAGTTGACGAACGCCGACTGCGTGATGCCGACGTAGCACAGGCCGCTGATGGCGGCGACGATGACCACCGCCGGCAGGTTGATCAGCGCGCCGGTGGTGACGAGGCTTCCGCCCTCGGCGAAGGTCAGCGGCGCGGTCGAGAGCCAGGTCGGCAGGGCCACGGGGACGCCCGTCCAGCCGGAGATCAGGCGCAAGAGCTCGTTGAAGTAGCCCGACCAGCCGACGGCCACGGTGGAGGCGGCGAAGAGGTATTCCAGCACCAGGTTCCAGCCGATGAACCAGGCCGTGAGCTCGCCCAGCGTGGCGTAGGAATAGGAGTAGGCGCTGCCCGACACCGGCATCATGGCCGCGAATTCGGCGTAGCACAGGCCCGCCAGGGCGCAGGCGATGCCGGCGAAGACGAAGCTGAGCACCACCGCGGGGCCCGCGTGTTCGGCGGCGGCCTGGCCGGTGAGCACGAAGATGCCGGCGCCGATCACGGCGCCGATGCCGAGCAGGATCAGGTGCCGCGCCGTCAGCGCGCGCTTGAGCTGGACTTCGCCCTGCAGGCTGCCCTCGACCGGCTCGCCGGCGTCGACGTGCGGCGCAGGTGCAATGGGTTTGGTGACGAACAGGCTGGCGGCCATCGATGGTTTCCCCTGGGGCTGGACCCGGTGCTGCGGCGGATTGCGGAAGGGTGGCAAGCGACCGCACGCGACCCGCGTCCGGGGGACGCCCATGGGCAAGCCGCAGCGGCAACCCCGCCCGCGACGCGGGCGGCACGGTACCTTGCCAAAGCGTGAACGCCAGCACAAGCGCCGCGCACGCGGCGTGGTGGAAGCCCGCGCGAAGCGCGCCCGGTGCGGCACCCCGGATCGCGTCCGCGCAGGCGCTTGCCGCGGCTCAGGGTGCGCACGGCGGGTCCGCCCCGCCGCGTGACGGGGTCGAAATCCCGCCAGTACGCATGCCCGCGTCAGGCGCGACCGGAGAACTCGCCGGTGGTGGTGTTGACCAGCACCTTCTCGCCGTTGCCGATGTACTCGGGCACGAGGATCTCGAGCCCGGTGGAGAGCTTCGCGGGCTTGGGCCGCTTGGTGGCGGTGGCACCCTTCATCTCGGGCGCGGTGTCGACCACCTCGAGCGTGACGGTCTGCGGCAGCTGCAGGGCCACCGGGGCATCCTCCACCAGCTGCACGTAGCAGCCCTCGATGCCGTCGACGAGGTAGCCCGCGTCGTCGCCGAGCGCGGACGCATCGAGGGTGTACTGGGTGTAGTCCTCGGCGTCCATGAACACGTATGCCTCGCCGTCCTTGTAGGAATAGACCACCGGCCGGCGGCTCAGCGTCGTCTCGCGCAGGTCGTCCTCGGCACGCAGCGACAGGTCGAGCTTCTGCCCGCCCGGCACGCTGTAGAGCGTGAAGCGGAACGTCACGTTGCCGCCCCGCCCCTGCGGCGAGCTCCGCTCGATGTCACGCACCTGCCAGATCCTGCCGTCATGCTCGACGACGTTGCCTTTCCTGATGTCGGAAGCTTTCATTGTTTGAGGCCGGGATTGGGGAATGGGGAATAGGGAATGGTAAAGCGGAGACCGGCGATTTCGCCGATCCGGGCGCGCAGCGGAGGAGAGGTCTGCCTTGGGGAGCGGAGGCTGCCCGGTTTTGCTTCAACCATTCCCTATTCCCTATTCCCCATTCCCGGCCTCATCACCGCGGCGCCAACCGGATCGCCCCGTCCACGCGCACCGTGCTGCCGTTCATGTAGCGGTTGCGCAGGATGAAGGCGACGGTGTCGGCGTATTCGTCGGCGGTGCCGAGGCGGGAGGGGTAGGGCACCTGCGCGCAGAGGGACTGGTAGAGCTGTTCGGGCATGCCATCGACCATCGGCGTGTGGAACACGCCCGGTGCGATCGTCATCACGCGCACGCCGATGCGAGCGAACTCGCGCGCCATCGGCAGCGTCATCGCGACCACGCCGCCCTTGGAGGCGGAGTAGGCGGCCTGGCCGATCTGGCCCTCGAAGGCGGCAATCGAGGCGGTGTTGACGATCACGCCGCGCTCGCCGTCCTCGCCGGGGGTGTTGTGCTGCATGAGGGCGGCGGCCGCCTTGGCCACGTTGAAGCTGCCGATGAGGTTCACGCCAATGGTGGTGGCGAAGCTCGCCAGCGCCATCGGGCCTTCCTTGCCGAGTACGCGACCGGCGCCGAGGATGCCGGCGCAGCTGACCACCACGTTTAGCCCGCCCAGTGCCTCCTGCGCCTGCGCCAGCGTTGCGGCGACGCCGTCCTCGCTGGTGACGTCGGTGCGGAAGTAGTGCGCGCGCTCGCCCAGTTCCGCTGCGGCGGCCTTGCCCTTGCCGTCGTTGACGTCGAGCAGCGCGACGTGCGCGCCATGGGCGAGGAGGTGGCGGGCGACGCCGAAGCCGAGTCCGGAAGCGCCGCCGGTGACGACGGCGCGTGCCTGGTCGAGTTGCATGGGCATTCCCTCGGGAGAAGAGGGCGCGGATTCTAGCAGCCGCACACCGGCGGTGGCCGCTGCCGGCGCCTACAGCGCGCGCAGGTAGAAACGGTTGCAGCCGTGGTGGCCGGTGATGCCGAGCGGCGCGGCGAGCGGTTCGAAGCCGCTGGCCACGTACAGCGCCTGCGCCGCATCCATGCCGGTGAGCGTCTCCAGGTAGCAGCGCCGGAAGCCAAGCCCGCGTGCCGCCTCCAGGCAGCGTGCCATCAGCGCGCGGCCGGCGCCTTGCCGGCGCAGCGCCGGCAGGAAGTACATCTTGCGCAGCTCGCAAGTGCCCTCGTCGCCGCCCTCGAGCGGCGCGATGCCGCCGCCGCCGCGGACCTGGCCACCGGCTTCCACCACGAAGTACGCGCAGCGCGGCCGCGAGTACGCTGATGACATCGCGGCGACCTCGGCATCGTGGATCGCGAAGCCCGGGCCGTCGGCACCGAACTCCGGCATCACGGCGCGGATCAGGCCAGCGACGGCGGCATCATCGGCCGGGTTGATCGGGCGGATCGCGAACGCCATCGCCTCACCCCAGTGGCCGGCGGAAATCGAGGTCGTAGCGGGCGCCACCGGTGAGCGCGTGCAGGCGCAGGTTGGTGATGCGGATGGGATCGCCGCTGGCGAGTTCCGCGACGTTGGAGTCGGCCATCTCGGCCGGATCGATGAGGGTGATGCCGCCGCTGCCGATGACTTCCAGCACGTTGTCCTCGCCGATCACCGCGGCGGTACCGGCGTCGAGGCCGAGGCCGAGGGCGAAGGGGTTCAGCGCCAGCGCGGCCAGCAGGCGGCCGAGCCGGTCGCTCGCGTGGCCGCCCTGGTCGATCACGACGCGGTTGGTGAGGCCGAGTCCCGGTGCAAGGCTGGCGCCGCCACTGCGCGGCGTCGCGCCTTCCGCGCCGTGCGTGAGCATGTGTTCGCACAACACGGCCGCGGCTGCACCGAAGCCCGCGACGGCCATGCCGTCGGCATTGCGCCGGCGCAGGGCGCGCGCCAGCGGCGTGCCGCCCACCAGGCCGGACAGGCGCAGCGGCTGGTCGGAGCGGAGGATCGCGATGTGCGAACGATCGACGGCATCCAGCAGCGCGCGCTGCTCTGCATCGGCGCGTGCGGCGAGGAAGCTGCGGTGCACTTCCGCCGCGCCGGCGCTGAAGAGGATGTCCTCGATGTCGCCCTCGCCGTCATCGGCGTTCTCGCCCGCCGCCACCAGCACCACCCGCGGCTGCGGCCCGAGCAGCGCCAGCAGCCGCACCAGCAGCTGGCGCGCACGCGCATCCACGCCGATCTCGCCACTGGCAACGATGAGGCCGCGCTGGCGGTCGGGAGCAAGCTTGGCAGGCATGGCGGTTGCGCCTGGGGTGAAACGCCGATTATAGCGACGCACCGATCCGCGCCGCGCGGCTGCGGCGGGTTACCCGGCCCAATTCCGGAACCCGGTTCTGCCGGCGTTACCCGGCATGCGCCTGCGCGTGTCCGGCGAATGCCGCCGGGGTGAGCGCGCCGCTGAAGAGATGGCCCTGGCCGGCGTGCATGCCGTTGCGCAGGAGGAACTCGCGCTGCGCTTCGGTCTCCACGCCCTCGGCGACGATGGTCAGGCCAAGCGCCTGGCCGACGCGGATGATCGCCTCGCAGATCGCGGTGTCGGCCTGGTTGGCGGGCACGCGGCGCATGAAGTCGTAGCTGATCTTGAAACCGTCGATGGGCAGCCGGCGCAGGTAGTTGAGGGCCGAGTAGCCCTCGCCGAAATCGTCGATGGTGATCACCACGCCGGCGTCGCGCAGGTCCTGGAACACCTGCAGTGTGTCGGGCGTGTCGTCGATCAGCATGCGCTCGATCATCTCGAGCTCGAGGCAGGCACCCGGCACGTCGTGGCGGCGCAGCGAGCGCCGCACCGACTCGACGAAGGTCTCGCTCAACAGCTGGCGATAGGACACGTTGACCGCCATCCGCCGCAGCGGCAGGCCGGCGTTGCGCCACTCGCACAGCTGGCGGCAGGCCTCGTCGATGGCCCAGGCACCGATCGGCACGATGTCGCCGCTTGCCTCGGCGTGGTGGATGAATTCCAAGGGGCCCAGTTCGCCCCGCTGCGGGTGGTCCCAGCGCAGCAGCGCCTCGGCGCCGAAGACGCGGCCGTCGGCCAGTGTCACCTGCGGCTGGTAGACCAGGCGCAGTTGCCCCAGGGCGAGCGCGTTGTGCAGCTGGCTGACCAGCGCCAGGTTGTTGCGCAAACGCGTCGCGATGGCGGGCGAGAACGCCTGCCAGGTGCTGCGTCCGCGCAGCTTGGCTTCGTCCATGGCGGCGTCGGCGTGCTTGAGCAGCTGCTGCGCGTCGGTGCCGTCGGCGGGACAGGTCGCGACCCCGACCGACACCGTCATCATGAACTCCTCGCCCTCGTGCTCGAAGGGGCGCTGGAAGGCATCGTTGATGGCCTCGGCCACATGCGCCGGTTCCATCGCGGCGTTGCCGGGCAGCACCACCAGGAACTCATCGCCGGCGAAACGCCCGCATCGTGCCGTGGCGGGCAGCGAGCCCTGCAGCCGAAGCGCGGCGTTGGCCAGCAGGTGGTCGCCGACCTCGGCGCCGAGCATGCTGTTGATCACCTTGAAGCGGTCGAGGTCGACGTACAGCAGCGATGGCCCGCTGCCGCCGCGCGCCGCGGCGATCTGGCGGTCGAGTTCGTGCAGGATGTACTCGCGGTTGACCAGCCCGGTCAGCGGATCGGTCACCGCCTTGCGCCGCAGCTTCTGCTCCAGCAACTTGCGCTCGGTGATGTCCTGGCAGGTGCCGCTGATGCAGGCGATGTCGCTGCCGCGCCACACGAGGCTTGCCGCCGCGCTGATCCACCGGCGCCGGCCGAGCATCGTGACGATCTCGTATTCCTGCTTGCCGACCTGCTGTCCCTTGCCGGCATTGGCGAGGTCGCGCTCGATGCGCTGGCGGCTGTCCGGGGCGAACAGGGCGAGTACGCGATCGAGCGTGATGGGGAAGTCTTCGGAAAGGTCGAACAGCCGGTACATCTCGCGCGTCCACACCAGCTGCCCGGTCTCGGGGATCAGCTCGAAGCCGCCGATGCTGCCAAGCATCTGCGTCTGTTCCAGCAGGTCCTGGGTGCGCTTGAGGTCGGTGACGTCCTCCAGCGTCGTCACCACCTGGTAGGGGTGCTCCTCGTCCTTGCGGAACAAGGGCGTCGCGCTGATGGTCATCCACAGCGGCGTCTTGACGTGCGGCAGCCAGAAGCAGACGAGTTCGGACGCCACCGCGATGCCGCTTTCCAGTGCGCGGATGGACGGGAAGTCCTTCGGCGTCATCACCTGGCCGCGGGCGTCGGTGAAGCGCCAGCCGGCGAAGCCCTCGTTCTCGATCTGCGGCAGGTCCGACGCGGAGAGGCGGAAGATGCGGCACGCCGCGGGGTTCATGTAGGTGATGCGGCCCTCGCCATTGCGCACCACCACGCCCTTGTCCATGGAATCCAGCAGCAGCCGGTCGCGCTGTTCGGCCTCGCGCAGGCGGTTGGCGGTGCGGTGCCAGTGGCCGACGTCGCGGGCGGCGCAGACGATGCGGCAGCTGCCATCGTCCTGGCGCAGCAGGCGCCAGCGCATTTCAACGGGAATCTCGCGGCCGTCGCGCCGGCGCGCGGTGGTCTCGACCGTGAACGCTTCCTCGACGCCGCACACCTCCATCACGTGGCGGACGTGGCCGCTGGGCAGGACCGGGCAGAGGTCGCGCAGGTTGAGGCGGCACAGCGCCTCGTGCGCGTGCCCGAACAGGGTGCTGGCGGCGGGATTGGCATCGACCACGTCGCCGCGGACGTCGATCACCATGATGGCATCGGGGACGGCGTCCAGCAGCCCGCGTGCAGTCACCGGCGCCCTGTCGCCGGCGTGTGCCGCTCCCGCAAGCCGTGACCCGAACTGCATCGCGCTCGTCCCGCGTGCCGTACCCCCGGGTTGCACCTTAACACTGCCGCGGCATGGCGGCACGCGCCGCAGCGGGCTCAGCGCGAGGCGCGCGCCACCCGGCTGCCAGTCTCGCGGCCGAGCCGCTCCGACAGCCACAGGCCGGTCTCGACCAGACGCGGCAGGTCGACCCCGGTGGCGATGCCGAGCCCCTCCAGCATGTAGGCGACGTCTTCGGTGGCGACGTTGCCGCTCGCCCCGCGCGCGTAGGGGCAGCCGCCAGTACCCGAGACCGAACTGTCGACCACCGCCACGCCCTCCTCGAGGCAGGCGAGGATGTTGGCCAGCGCCTGCCCGCGGGTATCGTGGAAATGCACGGCGAGCGCTGCCATCGGCACCTCGGCGGCCACCTCGCGCAGCATCGCGCGCGCCTTGCCGGGGGTACCGATGCCGATGGTGTCGCCGAGCGACACCTCCTCGCAGCCCAGACGGTGCAGGCGCGCGGCCACCCGAACCACGTCGGCGAGCGGCACGTCGCCCTGGTAGGGACAGCCGAGCACCGTCGAGACGTAGCCGCGCACGCGCACGCCCTCGGCGCGGGCACGCTCGAGCACCGGCTCGAAGCGGGCGATCGATTCGTCGATGCCGGCGTTGGTGTTCCTGCGGTTGAACGCCTCGCTCGCGGCGGTGAAGACCGCGACCTCGGTGGCGCCAGCCGCCCGCGCGCGCTCGTACCCGGTGAGGTTGGGTACCAGCACCGGGTAGTCGACGCCCTCGCGCCGCGTGATGCCGCGGAACACCTCTTCGGCGTCGGCCAGCTGCGGGATCCACTTCGGGCTGACGAAGCTGGTCGCCTCGATGGTGCGCAGGCCGGTCGCCGCGAGCCGGTCGATCAGCTCGATCTTGACTGCGGCCGGCACGATGGTCTTCTCGTTCTGCAGGCCGTCGCGCGGGCCGACCTCGACCAGGCGCACGGCCGGCGGCATGGCATTCAAGGCGAGCCTCCGTCCACGGGGGTCCGGCGCGCATGTTCGAACGCCGCCTCGTCCAGCGGGCTGCGCACGAGCCGCAGCGCCGGCTCGTCGGTGAACATGGGGACCCGGCGCAGCATTGCCAACACGCGGGCGGGATCGCCGCGGACATACACGTGGAGGTCGTTGGCGGTCTTGTCGACGGTGCCGTCGAGCGTGCCGTCGATCACGCGCGCGGCAACGCGGCGGCTGTCGACCGGAAAGAGGTCGATGCCGCCGTCGCCGCGCACCACGTACCGGGCAAGGAACCAGGATCTCGCGGGGCGGGGATCGACGCCATGCGGCGGTGGCACCTGCACGAGGTCGCCGAGGCCGTCGTCCGGCACCACCAGGTAGTCCCTGCCGTCGGCGTGGGCGAAGCGCACCTGGACCTCGACCCGCTTCAGCGGG
>JAEZQS010000200.1 GCA_023412995.1 Pseudomonadota bacterium | reverse complement strand
GCGCTTGCAGCGCTCCTACGACGGCATTGGCTGCTTGACGCGGAAAGACGTGTTGCGTCACGCAGGCCGGCCGAGCGGGTCGAGCGCCGCGAGCGCCTCGCGCAGCACGACGGCCTGGTTGCCGGTTTCGCTGCGGGCGCCGTACACGAGGGTGATCGTGCACTTGCCGGCGGCGGCGAGCAGCGCGCGCAGCCGCGCCTGCTGCGCGTCGGTGGCGAGTTCCGCCAGGTAGCGCTGGCGGAATCCGTCCCAGCGCGCGGGATCGTGGCCATACCAGTGGATGAGCTCGGGTTCGGGCGCGAGGTCGCGTGCCCACTCGTCCAGCTGCAGTACCTCGCGGCTGCGGCCGCGCGGCCAGAAGCGGTCCACCAGCACGCGGTAGCCGTCGCGTGCGCCGGGTTCCTCCCAGGCGCGCTGCAGCGCGATGCGCCGCTTCGGTGGGGATCGCCTTGCCATGGCTGCTCCGGATGCCGGCCACGCCGGCGCCGCATCGAAGCCTACGCCAATGCGCGCACGGCTGCCGCGTCAACGCCGCCGCCCGCGCAGCAGGAGAAGCAGGAGACCCGAACGGCAGCGACGCAGCGCGCGTCCGGGCGATGCGGAGCGCAGCGGCGACTCAGGCCGGCGACTTCACCGGTACCTGCAGCGACCCGCAGATGTCCTGCACCGTCGCGATGTCGACTGGCTTGACCAGGTGGTGGTCGAAGCCGGTCTCGGCGGTGCGGCGGCGGTCGTCGGCCTGGCCCCAGCCGGTCACCGCGACCAGGATGGGACGCGCGCCCAGTTCCGCGGCGCGCAGCGTGCGCGCGACGTCGTAGCCGCTCATCCCCGGCATGCCGATGTCGAGGAACACCACGTCCGGGGCAAACGACGCCACCGTATCGAGCGTCGCATGCGAGTCGTAGATGCAGCGGGTCTCGTGTCCCATCAGTTCCAGCATCATCGCGAGCGTGTCGGCGGCGTCGCGGTTGTCGTCCACCACCAGCGCACGGCAGCGCGGCGGGGTGGTCTCCCGCGATGCTGCCGCCGGCTTCGCCGGCAGCGGCGTTCCGGGCGGCAGCGCCAGCGGCTTGCGCGGCAGCTGCACGGTGAAGCGGCTGCCGTGCCCGATGCCCTCGCTCTCCACCTGCACCTGGCCGCCGTGCATCTCGACGATGCGCTGCGCCAGGCTTAGGCCGATGCCGAGACCGCCGCGGGCACGCTCGATCGAGGTGTCGACCTGCGAGAAGAGTTCGAAGATCAGGTTCTTCTGCTCGGGACTGAGCCCCAGCCCGCGATCGGCGATGGCGACGCGGATCGCGTCCTCGTCGCATTCCACCTGCATCGAGATCGGCGTGCCCGCATCGGAATACTTGGCGGCGTTGCTGAGGAGGTTGGAGAACACCTGCGACAGGCGTTCGCGATCGGCGTAGAGCGGGATATCCTCGCCGGTCCGCTGCACGTCCAGCGGGTGGTCGCCGGCGCGGATCATGGGCCCGACGGTCTCGATGGCCGACTCGATGATCGCGGCGAGCGAGGTCGGACCATGCTTGAGGGTGAGCTTGCCGCGGCTGATGCGGGCGGCATCGAGCAGGTCGTCGATCAGCCGTACCAGCAGGCCGAGCTGGCGTTCCATCGTGGCGTGCAGCGGATCGGGCCCGCCTTTGCCGAGGGTGAAGGCGTTGATCGCGTTGCCGAGCGAGGCGAGCGGATTGCGCAGCTCGTGCGCCAGCGTGGCGAGGAACTCGTCCTTGCGCCGGTCCTGCTCCAGCAGGCGCGCCTCGGCGCGTTCGCGTTCCGCGACTTCGGCCTGCAGGTCGGCGTTGCGCGCGGCGAGTTCGGCGTTGGCGGCGCGCAGGGACTCGTTCAGCACCTCCAGCTCGCGGTCCTTCTCCCGTTGCAGCGCCTCGTTGGCGGCGGCAAGGCGTTCGTTGGCCAGCTGCAGCTCGCGCCGCTTGCGGTGCAGTTCGCACAGCACCATCACCTTGCTGCGCAGGATGTCGGGAATGATCGGCACCATCACGTAGTCGACCGCGCCGAGGCGATAGCCGCGCATGCGGTCGAGGTCGGTGACGTTGACGGCGGTGACGAAGATGATCGGGGTCTTCTCGAAGCGCGGGTGCTGGTGGATCAGGTCGGCGGTCTCGAAGCCGTCGATGCCGGGCATGTTGACGTCGAGCAGGACTAGCGCGAACTCCTGCTCCATCAGCAGCTTCAGCGCCTCGGTGCCGGATGCGGCCTCCACCAGGTGCTCGCCGAGCGGCGCCAGCACGGCCCGGTACGCCATCAGGCGTGCCGGCTGGTCGTCGACCAGCAGGATGCTCACCGGCCCGGTGAGCCGGCCGCCGTCGGCGCCGCGGGTCAGCGATGCAGCCACTGTCGCAGTACTCCCAGCAGCTGGTCGGTGACGACCGGTTTGGCGAGGTAGTCCGACGCGCCCGCCTCGAGGCATTTCTCGCGGTCGCCCTTCATCGCCTTGGCGGTGAGCGCGACGATCGGCAGCGCGTGCAGTTCCGGATTGGAGCGGATCGCGCGGATGGTGTCGTAGCCGTCCATGCCGGGCATCATGATATCCATGAGCACCAGTTCGATGTCCTCGTCGGAAGCGACCTTTTCGATCGCCTCCTGGCCGGTGCCGGCGGTCAACACGACCATGCCGTGGCGCTCCAGCACGCTGGAGAGGGCGAAGATGTTGCGCACGTCGTCGTCCACCACCAGCACCCGCTTGTTGCGCAGCACGTCGTCGGATTCGTGCAGCCGGCGCACGATTTCCTGCTTGGCCGGCGGCAGGTCGGCGATCACCCGGTGCAGGAACAGGGCGGTCTCGTCGAGCAGCCGCTCGGGCGATTCCACCCCCTTGACGATGACGCTCTTGGCGGCGCGCCGCAACAGGCGGTCTTCCTCGGCGCTGAGTTCGCGCCCGGTGAAGACGACGATCGGCACGTCCTGCAGTGACGGCCGCTTGTGGATTTCCTCCAGCAGGTCGAAGCCGCTCATGTCGGGCAGGCGCAGGTCCAGCACCACGCAGTCGTAACCGCCTTCGGCCAGCCGGGCCAACGCGTCGGTACCGCTGGCGGCGGTATCGACGGCAACGTCGTCGTGGCGGATCAGTTCCTCGATGCTCATCCGCTCGGCGGCATCGTCCTCCACCACCAGCAGGCGCTTGGTGCGCGGCAGGGTGTACTGACGGATGCGTTCGAGCGCGTCGCTGATGGACTCCGACGACGCCGGCTTGGCGAGGTAGGAGAAGGCACCGCGCTCGAGGCTGTGGTGGCGTTCCTCGTCGGTGGTGAGGATCTGCACCGGGATGTGGCGCGTGTCGGCGTCCTGCTTCAGGCGCGCCAGCACCGCCCAGCCGAGCATGTCCGGCAGGAACACGTCGAGCGAGATCGCGTCGGGGTGGTACTCGCGGGTGAGCTCGAGGGCCTCGGCGCCGCGCCCGGTGACGAGCACGTCGAAGCCGCGCGAACGCGCGAGGTCGCGCAGCACCGTGGCGTAGCGCGGGTCGTCCTCCACCACCAGCAGGGTCGGGCGCGACGGGTCGAGCGCCGCGCGGTCGTCCTCCACCAGCGCCATCGGCACCACCGGGTGCTCGTTGCTGTGCGTGCGCGGCCGTCCCGCCGGCAGCGACTCGGCGCGGTTGTCGAGGCCGACGTACTTGAGCGGCAGGTAGAGCGTGAACGTGCTGCCCTTGCCCGGCGTGCTGGACAGGCGCAGCTCGCCGCCGAGCAGACCGGCGATCTCGCGGCTGATGGCGAGGCCGAGGCCGGTGCCGCCGTACTTGCGCGCCGTGCCGGCGTCCGCCTGCTGGAACGCCTCGAACACGATCTTCTGCTTTTCCGGCGAAATGCCGATGCCGGTGTCGGTCACCTCGAACGCGATCACGGTCGGCGCGGCGTCGAGCACGGCATGGCCCGGGGACCAGCCTTCGCGCGCGACATGCGCGGCCAGCCGCACGCTGCCCCGGTCGGTGAACTTGAGCGCGTTGGAAAGCAGGTTCTTGAGGATCTGCTGCAGGCGCTTGGGGTCGCTGTTGAGGCCGCGACCGAGCGCGGGCGGGAAATCCACCGAGAACTGCAGCGCGCGGCGCTCGGCCTCGTGGCGGAAGCTGCGCTCGAGGTTCTCGCGCAGGTGGTCGAAGGTGATGTCCTCGCTGTCGACGGTGACCGTGCCGGACTCGATCTTGGAGAGGTCGAGGATGTCGCTGATCAGGTGCAGGAGGTCGGTGCCGGCGGCATGGATGGTCTTGGCGAACTCCACCTGCCGCTCGCTGAGGTTGGCGCCCGGGTTTTCCGCCAGCTGCTGGCCCAGGATCAGGATGGAGTTGAGCGGCGTGCGCAGCTCGTGCGACATGTTGGCGAGGAACTCGCTCTTGTAGCGCGAGGTGAGCGCGAGCTCGGCCGCCTTCTCCTCCAGCGCGCGGCGCGCGTGCTCGATCTGCTGGTTCTTGTGCTCCACCTCGGCCTTCTGCTCGGCCAGCAGCGCCGCCTTCAGCGCGATGTCCTCGTTGGTCTGCTGCAGCTCCTTCTGCTGCGCCTGCAGTTCGGCAGCGAGCTGCTGCGACTGCGACAGCAGGCGCTCGGTGCGCATCGAGGCCTCGATAGTGTTGAGCATGATGCCGATGCTGCCCGAAAGCTGCTCGAGGAAGGCACGCTGGGAAGCGGTGAACTCGGTCAGCGAGGCGAGCTCGATCACCGCCTTGACCTCGTTCTCGAACAGCACCGGCAGCACGATGACGTTGCGCGGCGAGGCGCTGATCAGGCCGGAGCGGATCTGGCCGACGCCAGGCGAGACGTCCTCGATCACGATCGTCTGCGCCTGCGCCGCGCACTGGCCGATCAGGCCCTGTCCGAACTCGAGCGTGCGGATGCCGGAGGACTGCCCGGCATCGGCATACCCTGCCAGCAGGCGCAGGTGGGGCCGGATCGCATCGGGGTCGGTCTCGGCGGTGTAGATGAGGCCCTGCTGCGCGTTGACCAGCGGCGCCAGCTCCGACAGCAGCATGCTGCCGAGCGTCAGCAGGTCGCGCTGGCCCTGCATCATGCCGCTGAACTTGGCGAGGTTGGTCTTCAGCCAGTACTGCTCGCGGTTGCTTTCGGTGGTCGCGCGCAGCGTGTGGATCATCGCGTTGATGTTGTTCTTGAGGTCGGCCACCTCGCCGCGCACGTCCACCTGGATCGAGCGGGTGAGGTCGCCCTGCGTCACCGCGGTGGCCACCTCGGCAATCGCGCGCACCTGCGTCGTCAGGTTCGCCGCCAGCTGGTTGACGTTGGCGGTGAGGTTTTCCCAGATGCCGGCGGTACCCGGCACCTTGGCCTGGCCGCCAAGGCGTCCCTCGACGCCGACCTCGCGCGCCACCGTGGTGACCTGGTCGGCGAAGATCGCGAGCGTGGCGGTCATGCCGTTGATGGTGTCGGCCAGTTCCGCGATCTCGCCCTTGGCCTCCACCGTCAGCTTCTTCTGCAGGTCGCCGTTGGCGACCGCGGTGACGACCTTGGCGATGCCGCGCACCTGCGCGGTCAGGTTGGTCGCCATGGAGTTGACGTTGTCGGTGAGGTCCTTCCAGGTACCAGCGACGCCCGGCACCTGCGCCTGGCCGCCGAGCTTGCCCTCGGTGCCGACCTCGCGCGCCACGCGCGTCACTTCCGCGGCGAAGCCGTTCAACTGGTCCACCATCGTGTTGATGGTGTTCTTGAGCTGCAGGATCTCGCCCTCGGCGTCCACCGCGATCTTGCGCGACAGGTCGCCGCGCGCCACCGACGTCGCCACCTCGGCGATGTTGCGCACCTGCGTCGTCAGGTTGGACGCCATCGAGTTGACGTTGTCGGTGAGGTCCTTCCAGGTGCCGGCGACGCCCGGCACCTGCGCCTGGCCGCCCAGCTTGCCCTCGGTGCCGACCTCGCGCGCCACGCGCGTCACCTCCGCGGCGAAGCCGTTCAACTGGTCCACCATCGTGTTGATGGTGTCCTTGAGCTCGAGGATCTCGCCCTTGACGTCCACGCCGATCTTGCGCGACAGGTCGCCGCGCGCCACCGCGGTGGTCACCTCGGCGATGTTGCGTACCTGCGCGGTGAGGTTGGACGCCATCGAATTGACGTTGTCGGTGAGGTCCTTCCAGGTACCGGCGGCGCCGGGCACCTGCGCCTGGCCACCGAGCTTGCCCTCGGTGCCGACCTCGCGCGCCACGCGCGTCACTTCCGCGGCGAAGCCGTTGAGCTGGTCCACCATCGTGTTGATGGTGTCCTTCAGCGCCAGGATCTCGCCGCGCACGTCCACCGTGATCTTGCGCGAGAGGTCGCCCTTGGCGACGGCGGTGGTCACCTCGGCGATGTTGCGCACCTGGCTGGTGAGGTTGGACGCCATCGCGTTGACCGAGTCGGTCAGGTCCTTCCAGGTGCCGGCGACGCCCGGCACGATGGCCTGGCCGCCGAGCTTGCCCTCGGTACCGACCTCGCGTGCCACGCGCGTCACTTCCGCGGCGAAGCCGTTGAGCTGGTCCACCATCGTGTTGATGGTGTTCTTGAGTTCGAGGATCTCGCCGCGCACGTCCACCGTGATCTTGCGCGAGAGGTCGCCCTTGGCGACGGCGGTCGTCACGTCGGCGATGTTGCGCACCTGCAGCGTCAGGTTGGACGCCATCGAATTCACGTGGTCGGTGAGGTCCTTCCAGGTGCCGGCGACGTCGGGCACCTGCGCCTGGCCGCCGAGCTTGCCTTCGGTGCCCACCTCGCGCGCCACGCGCGTCACTTCCGCGGCGAAGCCGTTCAGCTGGTCCACCATCGTGTTGATGGTGTTCTTGAGCTCGAGGATCTCGCCGCGCACGTCCACCGTGATCTTGCGCGAAAGGTCGCCCTTGGCGACGGCGGTGGTCACCTCGGCGATGTTGCGCACCTGGCTGGTGAGGTTGGAGGCGAGCGAGTTGACCGAGTCGGTCAGGTCCTTCCAGGTGCCGGCCACGCCCGGCACGATGGCCTGGCCGCCCAGCTTGCCCTCGGTGCCCACCTCGCGCGCCACGCGCGTCACCTCCGAGGCGAAGCCGCGCAGCTGGTCCACCATCGTGTTGATGGCTTCCTTGAGCTGCAGGATCTCGCCGCGCACGTCCACCGTGATCTTGCGCGAGAGGTCGCCGTTGGCGACCGCGATCGTCACCTCGGAAATGTTGCGCACCTGCGCGGTGAGGTTGTTGGCCATCTGGTTGACCGAATCGGTCAGGTCCTTCCAGACGCCCGAGACGCCCTTGGCCTTGGCCTGGCCGCCGAGCAGGCCGGCGGTGCCGACCTCGATCGCCACGCGCGTGACTTCCGAGCTGAACTCGGTCATCTGCTCGATCATGCGGTTGACGATGTTGGCCGATCGCAGGAACTCGCCCTGCAGCGGTCGGCCATCGGCCTCCAGCGGCACGGTGCGGGTGAGGTCGCCCTTGGCGACGCCCGCCATCGCCTCGGTCATCGTCTCGACCGGACGGATGAGGTCGTCGATCAGGTTGTTGACCGAGTGTTCCATGCCGGCCCATGCACCCTGCCGGTTGGCGGGCGACAGGCGCTGGCGCGTCTGTCCGAGGCGGCCGACCTTCTCACCGACGAGGTCGAGGTCCTGCGCCAGGCGCCGGTTGTGGCGCACGATGTCGTTGAAGCAGTCGGCCAGCTTCCCCGCCATGCCTTCCCAGTGGCTGGGCAGTTGCACGGAGAAGTCGCCGTCGCGCACCGCGACCATGGCCGACAGCAGCAGTTCCAGGGGTGCCAAGTCCGGCGCGGGCGAAGCGACCTCGCGGACGCGCCGGATGCGGGTAGCAGGCATGCGAAGACCTCGCAGGACGCAACAGGGGCGGGGCCGCTCACGCTACCACACGCTGAACGGATAGGACCGCCGTATGTGGGATGGCGCACAGAGTGCGCATCGGTGGCCGCGCGGCTTTAGGCGTGGGCGACGTGCGCAGTCAACGGCTGCAGCGACCCCCCCGCCCGGCTTCACGTCATGGCCGCACAGGCGATCCCGCTGCGTGGGGGCGAGCCCGGCCGCGCACCCACGGCCGCATACGCTTCCACGTCATACCCTTCCACGTCGGATCCGCATTCGCCATGCCGGACGATGCGCAGGTGGGCCAACTCGCCGATTTCCTGCAGCCGACGCAGCGCATCCAGCAGGCGCGCGGCGGTCATCGCGCAGCGTCGCTCGCCGCGCGAGGCATCCACGCGCAGCTGCAGCCAGCGCCGACCCGGCGGCGCCGTCGGCAGCTCGACCAGCTCGAAGTCGTAGCGCAGGTCGCGCAGCACCTCGCCGACGTCGGGTGCGCCGGCGTCGAGCTCGATGGTGGCCATGCGGCGCCAGTGCGACGCGCCGCCCGGCAGCGGCGTAGTGGGCGGGCGCAATGCTTCGAGGGCAATGTTCATGCGGGGTCCTCCTGTCGTGCAACGCCGCCGTGGCCGGTGGCCATCGCGGCATCTTCCCTGTTGACCTTGCGGGTGCGCGGCAGGTTCCCCCGACGGAACCATCGCGGAAATCCAGGGCGCCATGTCCGCCGCTATCGTGGCGCAGGCTCGATGTCGCCAACGCGAACGCGCGCATCCGGCGCAAGGCCGAAGTTCAGGCGAGCCTTCTGCTGCAGGTGCCTGCGGTACACGGCGATGTCCTGCCTGCCACCCGCCGGCGTCCACACGCTCACGTGGCCGGCCATGCCGACGCGCGAACCGGTCAGCTGGGCCAGCTCCCGCTCGAAATGCGCCATCGCCTTGCGCCGCGTGCGCGCGTCGCCGTAACGGGCGAGGAGTGGCGCATGGAGCGCATTGGCCTGCTGCCGTTCCGCCGGGGTTGCCGCATCCCACGCGGCTGCAAGCGATGCGGAAAACATGCGGTCCTTGCGCTCGGCCGCGACAGCCAGCCAGGCAAGCCCGAGCGGGCGATCGCGCGCCACCCGTTCGCCGGTGAACAAGGCCAGTCCCAGGTTGTACTGCGCCTCCTTCACGGCCCAGCCGGCGGCGAGCGTCCATTCGGCCATCGCCTCGTCGACGTGGCCTTTCGCATACCGGGCGCAGCCCCTCTCGAAGTGGTACAGCCCCGGCAGGAAGCGTGCTTCGTCCGCGTGCAGGAAACCGGCGCCTCCCATCGTGCGCATGGGCTGCGCCGACGCATCGACCAGCAGCAAGGCCAGCAACAGGGCGACCAGCGTCTTCGTCATGGCGAGTCCCGGGAGAAGCACGGCCATGCTGGCGCGCTTGCGCGCCGGGATCAATGCACGCCCCGTCCGTGGCCAACGCAGGCAAGACGATGGTCGCCCTAAGCGGCCAGCCGATGCTCGTAGTAAGGCCGCGCGCGGTCGTCGAGAATGGCGTACTGCGCGGCAAGGTCGCGCGCCTCCGGACGCAACCACGCCGCCACGTTGGCGGGCTTGATCGGGATGATGCAGCGGTCGTGCCCGGCAGCCGCCACTTCGGCCGGCGGCTCATCGGTGATGGCGGCAAAGGAGTACAGCACCTCATCGCCCTGCTGCCAGCGCGACCACAGGCAGGCGATCAGCATGTCCTGTGGCGGGCGCGGCCGGAACTCCAGCACCACGTTGGATTCGGCTTCGCCGTCGGCAAGCTCGCGGCCCTCGGCGCGATGGCGGCTGACGTTCTCGAAGAAGGCGCTCGCCACCACCAGCCCGTGCGCGTAGCCGAACAGCGGCTGCCAGAAGCCTTCCAGGTTGTCGCGCCGCGCGTTGTAGGTGCCGGGATATCGATGGTCGTAGCTGGGGGGCTTGCCGGCCGGCCGGCACTGGTAGCGCATCGGTCGCACGACGTAGCGATCTCCCTCCGCCACCATCACCGGCGCGTGCCAGCCCGGAAAGATCCGCGCGTCGCGATCTTCCAGCGCGGTCCGGCGCAGGTCGGCCAGCTTGCCGAGCGCCCACGCGATCTTCGCCGGCGCAATGCGCTGGTCTTCCAGCGCCTTCTTCGTCGTGCGCCCGCGCAGCGCACGCTCGGCATCGGCGAGGCGCTTGCGCTGGCGGAACACCTCCTGTTCGAGCCGCGAGGCCTCGGCGGCGTCGTGCGCCGCGATCATCGCGTGGATGCGTCGCTCGTCCTCGTTGCGCGGCTCGGCAAACGAGGCATCCATCGCTTTCGCGATGCGCACCTTCGCGCCCTGTTCGCGCAGCCAGTACAGGCGCACGAACTCGTCCATGTCCACGGTCGCGCCCCAGGCGCGCACGTAGCGCTGGTAGGCCTGCCAGATCTGGGCGGAGTAGCACATGATGCGCTAACAGCTGGAGACGAGAGGGTTTTTGTGTGCTCGCGTACCGAGCAGAAACTCAGCCAGAAGCACTGGTTAATCAGACACCATGACTGATGCCCGATTGCGCAATACTCAGATCGAGTGCGGACGACAATGGTCTACCCCCGATGGGCCATCTTTTGAACTCTCAATTGCCCGCCCTCAACTAATTCAGTTGCATTCTCAAAATATCTACGATGCGTCCGCATTAGCGCATCTTGAGATTCAGCCTCAAGCGTAACGACCTCATAGTTAATATTAGCTTCAAGCAGCTGAAGCTCTCTCGTCAACCGAACAGCCGCGGCCTCATTACGTTGCCGTGATTCGAACTCAAGTATGCTGACCAAGCATCCACGCGCTCGATCATATTCAATCAAATAAATCGCCATGGCTAGTCCAACTTGTTGATAATATTCTTTATGTTAGACAAGGAATTTACCAGCCGATCCCTCCTCCTAAGAAATCTCGTATTCAATTTCTTAAACTTCTTTCGATGTGGCTTCGGGAGAAGATGCATTTTATCCTTCCATTCAAGCAGAGCCTCATGCCTATCGCTCTCTTCATTTTCCAAATTCGCAATTGCCACCGAAAGTGAATCAAGAGCTTTCAGCAGAGAGGGCTCACCCTCCCCATATTTGATACCTGGATTCAGATCAGCGAGCTTTTCTGAGATCTCCGCCCACAAATGCTGAGGAACCGTGCGGATTTGTATCTCGACGCCGCAAGATTCCTGTTTCAGAACGACATGAACCGCCCTATATCCAAAACTTGGCTTTTTTCGGCGATCGTATATCCTTACATCTTGCGGACAGAATACCTTGATTGCATTTACTAGACGGTCCTGCGAGGGAATATCGTCGACGATAACTCTACAACCAGCAATATCCTGCATCTGGCTGAGCCTCAACGTGCCTCGTCGAAGTTTTTCTATTATTGCTCTCGTCGACTTACACGGCCTGCCCGTTACACCATCTTTGCGCAAATCGTGTCGAATAAGTTTCGTCGCGTAATCGTAAACCCGCTCAAAATTCCGCCTATAGCCGTCGAGCGCAATCAATTCCGTGTTGGTGAAGGAACCTATTCGCAGCACCTCCCCAATCCGGTCTATAGCTGCATTTGAAAAATCGACATTATCTTGGCATTCGGCAATATCCATTGAAATCACCGCAGCTCACCCGCACTTCGAATAGCCGCAATTGAGGCACGTCGCGCAGCCGTCCATGATGATGACGGCGCTGGTGTTGCACTTGCCGCAGAGGGTGGCGCCGGGGGGGAAGCTGCCTTCCGAGGCGTCCGCTGGTGCGGCGGTGTCGGCCGCCGCGGCCGGGGCCCTGGCGCTGCTGTCGGGGGCGGCGGCCGGCTTCTTCGTGCGCGACTCGTAGGCGGCGCGCTTCTCGGCGATGAGGTTGCGCTGCTCGGCACTCATTTCCGGGTCGTGCAGCAGGCCGATCATCTTGAGGTGGGTCTCGATCACGCTGCCGATCTCGGCCACGATCGAGGGCATGTAGACGCCGCCGGCCTTGAAGTAGCCGCCGCGCGGGTCGAACACGGCCTTCAGTTCCTCCACCAGGAAGGTGACGTCGCCGCCCTTGCGGAACACCGCGCTCATGATGCGGGTGAGGGCGACGATCCACTGGAAGTGCTCCATGTTCTTCGAGTTGATGAAGATCTCGAAGGGCCGGCGCATCTCGTACTCGGTGCCGGCGTTGAGCACGATGTCGTTGATGGTGACGTAGAGCGAATGCTCGAACAGCGGCGACTTCACCTTGTAGGTGGCGCCGATGAGCGTGTCGGGACGCTCGACCTTCTCGTGCATCTGGATGACTTCGGCCATCGGCACGGCGGCCGCGCTTTCCGGCGCCTCGGCGGGGGGCACGATGCGGCTGGTCTCGCTGGCGGTGACGACGTTGTAGCCGGTGATCTTCTGGGTGATCTTCATGCGGGGTGCCTTGCAGTACCTTGCGGGAAACGGCTCGCGCGGATCAGCGCGACCGGTAAGTCTTCTTGCTGGCGGCCTTGCGCGCCGTGGCCTTGCCCGGCGTGGCCTTGCCCGGCGCGGCCTTGCGGGGCGCGGCCTTGCGGGGTGCTGCCTTGCGTGGCGCGGGCCTGTCAGGCGAAGGCCGGGACGCGGGCGCCTTGCGCGGCGCGGGTGCCGCCGGTGCAGCGGCGGGC